>JBKJNQ010000181.1:0-2998 GCA_046593575.1 Bacteriovoracaceae bacterium | reverse complement strand
AAAACAGGATCATCTTCCAGAATAAACTCGACGGAATGATTCTTGAACCGTTCGCTGCAAATGGCGAGCACATCCGAGAAAATATTCTTCAACGTTTCAGGTTGGCTGAGCTCATTCGTTGAATCTCGCGAGATGTTCCGAAGACCATTGATGATGTTACAGATTCGTTTCACCGTCAGATCGATGTTGTCGAGAGTGTAGGTAATAACCTCCGGAGACAACGGACCTTCTGCAAACTTTTTACGAAGAATCATGGAAAGAGAAGAGATGATGGTCACAGGATTATTGATTTCATGGGCCATCCCTCCGGCCATTTCTCCCAATGATGAGAGTCGTTCGGAGTTGATCAGGCTTTGCTTTTGTTCAAGTACTAACTTCTGGGATTCCACGAGCTCGCGGGTCCGTTCAAAAACGATTGCCTCAGTATTCGTGATAGATTGCTCGAGCTGAAATTCTCTCTCCGCCATCTGTCTCATCGTCTGAAGTTGGGACTTCGTCGCGATGAGAAGAAAGATGTCTTCGAAGACCACCCACAGCGCGTGCTCAATAGCCCGCCAGATGGAAGCAATTTCTGCTCCGTAGATACTCAGGGGAATGTAATAGCCGCGCCCTATGTGATCCATCGCCGTGAGAAGGGTAGCGAGAATGATGAGTTTCGGGTTCCGGTAAAAGGATAAAAATGCGAGAGATCCAAAGATGTGGAAATGGGTTTCTATCCTGCCTGATGAGATATGGATCAAAAGAACCGAGTAACACATCTGTGCGACAGTGACGATGTAGCCGTTCTCAATTCTTCCCGGCTCGAAATAAAGTTTATAAATTGGATAAAGAGACAGACAGCCGCCAAGAAAAATCGCCGCAAGGACATGCGGATGAATGGAGCTCGAAGTACCGGCCCAGGTCCAGGGAGAAAGAATAAGCGCGAGACCAATCGCCGCTACCCACTGGGAGGCGAGAAGGGGAATGAAGAACGCATCTGTACTCCTACGGATACTGTTGAAGTGAATTTCAAAGAGTTCGTTTTCGCGATTCAGCTGGTTCATAAATTTCCTTTGAAGAGACCGCAGCCAAAAATATCAGTGATGCTCGATGCCGGACCTCGCCCCTTTATCCATGAGCGAATAAAATTTGTCCCTATGTTCTCTCCACCGTGACCGCGCATAGGTGTGATGCCTCCGCTGAAAACGGCTTTTCCCGTCTCGTTCATGAGTACAACGTGCCCGGAAGTCTTCACGCCAAACCGTAGAGTTTCAAGACTTCCGTCATCGACAAAAATTTTGACGTTAGGAAGTTTCTTGGTCTCCTGAAAAAGATCGCCTGAGATCCAGGAAAGCTCTTTATTGGGATTATTGAAGATAATCGTTACGCTCGTCTCTCCGAGATCAGGAAGAAGACCTCGGAGCTCTGAAAGAGTCGCGTGACTGCATGAACATTTTGGGTGAAGAAAAACGAGAAGGTTTGGTCGCGATTTTGAAATCTGAATTTCCGAATCAGTAGGAATTTTCCTGACTACCGGGTGAGATCCGGGTGTGAGGGAGTAGACGAGCATCGAACCCACGCCGGCGGAGGCGCAGAGGATCCAAAAGGCAAAAACAAAGAGCTTTTTGTTCTCCATATACGGAGTCTACGGCAGAACAACGACCTCGCTTGAAATCAATTTAATTAAAATTTACAAATGGTTGCGGGACTTCTTGGTAATCAATTCGATTATGAAGAAAAACTGCACAGATGACCCGAGTCTAAAGAGAGGACAGTAGTGAAAAATTCAACCGATAATAAATATTCTGAAGGGACTCTGAGTGCCTTTTTTACTAAAAAAATGAATGGAAAAAATCTCTGGGGGTGGAGACAAGATATCTTAACCGGCAGGTAAAAAGGAATATCGACAGATTCCCAGAAGACTTCATGTTCAAGCTTGAAAATCAGGAGCTTACGAACTTGATGTGCCAAATTGGCACATCAAGTTCTCACGGAGGTATTAGAAAACTGCCATTAGCATTTACTGAAAACGGAGTTGCGATGCTTTCAGGAATTTTAAATTCTCCCCAGGCTATTCACGTGAACATTTCCATTATGAGAATTTTCACGAAGCTCAGAAGCTTCCTTATGATTGAACAAGAAATCAAAGGTGAGCTTCAAAATCTCAAAAGTGATACAGGTAAAATGTTTCGAATTGTCTTTGAAAAGCTTGATGCCCTGGAAGAGGACAAAATAATAAATCCCAAAAAGAGTAAGCGAAAGATTGGCCTGAAGGAACTTTAACTGATCGGACGATTCTCGAGCTGTCTTTCAAAGCGGCGGGATAATTTCACGAACGGTAGTCCTATCAGAAAATACACACACGCCGTAAGAATCCCGAGTCCCAGGTAATCAAACGAAGTGGAAGCAAGCTGCCCATAAGCAGCGGTGAGTTCCACCATGCTGATCACGGATACGAGAGATGAATCTTTGAGAAGAGCGATGAAGTCATTCGTGACCGGCGGAATCACCACTTTTATCGCCTGCGGAAGAATTACATGACGAAGGGACTGATACCAATTCATACCAAGAGCATAGGCAGCGTCCATCTGTGTTTTCGGAATCGACAGAATTCCCGCGCGATAGTTTTCTGCTTCACACGCACCATAATTTAATCCGAGTCCTAAGACAGCCGCGACCATCGGATCTAAAGTAATTCCCGCATGAGGAAGGCCGTAGAAAATAAGATAGAGTTGAATCAGAAGCGGAGTTCCGCGGAAAATTTCCACGTAAGAAAGTGCCAACCATTTCACGATCGGATGACCGTACAAGCGGCAAAGTGCCGTTCCTAATCCCAGGAAGATCGCGAGGATCATCGAGAGCACCGAAACCTCAAGAGTCATGAGAGCACCCTTCCCCAAGAGCGGAAGGAATGAGGCGTAGCGAGTGAGTTTCTGTTTCCAGGTCGTCTTGCCGTAGGCCGATTCCATATAAGTCGAGTAAGCAACCGGATCTGATTTCGGTTTTGCGTCTGCGTTCC
>JBKJNQ010000124.1:0-23902 GCA_046593575.1 Bacteriovoracaceae bacterium | reverse complement strand
GCCTCAAGCTCCTGGTTGCGGTCAAAGTAATCTTCAACGGAGAATTTTCCTGAGGCCGTAACAAAGATCACCTGATCGATTCCGGCTTCACACGCTTCTTTGACGATGTAATGAATCATCGGGACGTTGATGATGGGAATAATTTCCTTGGCAATTTCTTTCGTCGCCGGAAGAAAGCGCGTGCCTTTGCCGGCAATAGGAATAATGGCTTTTCTGATTCTCATAAATGTCCTTGTTTAAGAGAAAAATATTCTCTACATTTTCACTATGAACAAACGTTTTTACTTAGCAAGACTGACTATTGTCGGGACTCTTATCGCCACTCCGGTTTTCGGCGCTCACATCAGAGAATTTCAAACCACTAGGTTGAGCTCGACTGCAGGCACAGGTGTAGCAAGTATCCTTTCTACCGAAGCGGCCATATTAAATCCAGCGACCTCTGTTTTTTTTGAAGGTAACAGCGCGTCCTACCAGTCTTACACAACATCCCTCAGAGAAAAAAACACTCTGCGTGATACGAATAACGATACTTTTGCTAAACAAAACCGCTCACAGGGCCTGTTTTTATCCGACTCTTCCAGTGGGGTAAAAGGCGGGGCTGCCTACATCCAGCAGAATGAAAATCGCTTCCATCGCAATCGCATGGTTTTGCACGGTGCTTCTTCTCTGGGTCCGAAAACAGCGCTCGGGGTTAGTTACAATTTCATCCAGGACGAGAATCCAAAATCTGTCCGTGATCGCCACCAAAGTCATCATCAATTAGGCATAGGAATGATCCATTTTGTGGATGAGCAAACCATACTAGGCGTGGTTCTGAGTGATCCCACCCGCACGACTCCTGGTGAAGAGAGACTTTTAGCCGGTTTTCAATACCAACTGGCCCCGCGTTTTGTCTTGATGGGTGATGTGGGCGCCCGCTATACAAAAAGTTTCTCTGAAAACTATCTGTGGCGTGCCGGAGTCCAGGTGAACATCTTTAGTGATTTCTTCATTCGCGCCGGCCAGTTTTACGACAAAATCACGGAATCCAAAGGGACGGGTTGGGGAGCAAGCTGGATCGGCCCACGCTTTGGCGTAGAATTCGCTCAAAAAATTTCTGACTATTACGGTAAGTCTAATTACGTCTACAAGAATGAAAAACTGGTGGATACTTCGCTTTCTGTCATCATGAAATTCTAACTCTCTTCCCCCAACTTCCGATAAGGAAGCATGGCCTTTAAATCCGGAAGATCTGCCAGGGAAGAGCGCGAAAAGCGCCTCCTTCTCAAGCACAAATTTGATACTCGAATCACTGTTGCACGATTCGGGAATGAGTCGCGTGAAGTAAAAGATTTTGCGGGAGCCTTAAGGAAATTCACAGACTATCTGCAAGTCATGGCCGAAGTGAAAGGTGCCAAAGATATTTATGGCATCAAGCCGCAGCACTTCGACGCCAAAAAAGATGTGACGGAACTTCTCATGATCAGCCATATCTATTTTGAGATGGCCAAAATGTACGACGCAGTTCCGAAATTTCACGATGAATCCCGTCGTTGCCTCGAGCAATTTGTTCTTTTTTCTGTTAATCAACCGTTTCAAGTCATCAATTCAGAGCTCATGCGGAAGCATCTGAAGAAGACTATATTCAAAAATCCGGAAGCTTTTCGAACCTCTTATGTCCAGATTTTCGTCCAATCCAAGAAGTGCTATGTCGTCACGTTTTGCCTCGGAAGTCAGCATCCTGTGACCCAGGACTTCCGCGCCATGAAAGATGTCATGCTCGATTACAGATGGGGCCAGGAACTGGTCAGGCTTTACTACACTTACTCCTCGGAAGCCGTGGTACCCTGGGAAGGCCGACTTATCCCCCGTCTTGCTGGAAAGTGGATCGTGCGACCAATATTAGTGTTGTTTTCAAAAACCATCCTCCGAACTATAATTTCTAAATGATCTTAACCGGCATGCTGGTAAAAACCTGGTTTAAAAGCTTGTTCGGCGCTGTCGCTGTCTTTTTCATTCTTATTTCTACTGCAGAACTTATTAACGGTTTTCTTCAAGGCAAAGACTCATCCAAAGTCATTCTAGAATATCTTTTTGATCTTCCCGAACTTATGGGCAAGATGCTTCCCATTTGTTGTCTTGTAGCTTCGCTCTTTTCTTTCAATGCACTGAAGGCGCACGCAGAATTGATTGCCATTCTTGCGGCTGGATATTCCACATTACGGATATATCTTTTAATTGGAACGTGTTCACTCTCGATGGTCGCCTTTCAGTTTATTATGGTGGGCTACCTTGAACCTTATGCGAACAAAGTGGAACGGATTGAGAATCAAAAAAGCCGAAAATCAGAGGGCAAATATCTCACCCGAAGTTCGATTGAAGGCGGAAAATTTTGGTATAAGAGCCAGAACTATTTCGCTTCATTTTCATATTTCGATCGTCCCAATCTCACACTGAAAGATTTTGAAGTATATTATTTTAATGAACTCCACTCGAGCACCAGAATTCTGACCGCCAATTCTGCCACTTATCTGGGACCAGGGAAGTGGAAGCTCACTGATGTAAACGAATTATCTAGCCTGGCCGGCACTTCATTTCCCGTGGCCGGAAAACTTCCAGAGATGGAAATTGCCTTAGCAGAAACACCTGAGGACTTTGGAGAATTTGAAGCGGACTTGACGACACTTTCCTTTTTCAAACTGGCCCATTTTGTGTCGAGGCTTTCAAGGACGGGTATTAACGTTTCCGAGTATCAGATTCTTCTTTTGAACAAAGTCTTTTTGAGCCTTGTTTGCCTGATCTTCTCCCTACTGCCCGTCTCTTCTATTTTTAACCCCAATCGCAGATCCAGCTCATTTGGGAAGAATGTGGTCCTGACTCTCGTGGTTACAATCGGATTTTGGGTACTTTACAGCTCTTCCGTCGCCTTCGGTAACACGGGGAAACTGAGCCCTCTGGTTGCGACCGGATTAGTCCCCAGTCTATTCATGGCCTTTGTTGTCTGGACCTTCCTGAAGAATCGCAAACTCGCAATTTAAATTCACTCTCTCCCATGCTATAAAACCAGCATGAATCTCGACAATTATAAGCTGACCGGAAGTGAACTTTCGATCTTCACTTATCCAGATCCCGTCCTCTCAAAAGTAGCCGGACCGGTGACCAAATTTAACAAAGAACTTGAGAAGCTTGTCGAAGACATGCTCTTCACGATGTATCACGCTCCTGGAATTGGGCTGGCCGCACCCCAGGTTGGTCACAGCATTCGACTCTTTGTCCTTGATGTTGATTATGACCGCGAAGTCATTACGAATTCTGCCGGCGAAGAAGAAGTCCGGCTTTCAGAATTTCACCCGATCGTTTTAATTAATCCGGTTATCACCGGAACGAGTGGAACAACAACCTACGAAGAAGGTTGCCTCTCGGTTCCCGGAGTCTACGAAGAGGTTAAGAGGCACAAATCCATTCACGTAAAATTCCAGAACTTGAAGGGTGATTTTCACGAACTGGAGTGTGATGACATGCTTTCCATTTGTATCCAGCACGAGAATGATCATCTCGATGGAATCGTCTTCATTGAAAGACTGTCAAACCTCAAAAAAACGTTCTACAAAAAGAAGATGGCCAAAGAGAAGGGCCGATGAAAAAGTTCCGGGTTGCCTTTTGCGGTACGCCTGACTTTTCCGTACCGACTCTGGAGCTCCTGAGTCAGCATCCTGATATTGATCTACGTTATGTTATATCCATGCCTGATCGTCCGGCGGGAAGAGGCATGGAGCTTAAGTCTCCCGAGGTGATTGAGTTTGCCCGTCAGAAAAAAATACCTTTTTTTCAATCAGAAAATATTAACCGTGAAGAAGGGTTCAAAAAAATCCTGAAAGACGAAAATCTCGATTTTATTATCGTGCTCGCATTTGCTCAGTTTCTCGGCGAAGAAATGCTCACGATCGCCAGACTTGGTTGTTTCAATATTCACACATCCATTCTGCCTAAATACCGCGGAGCTGCTCCGATCCAATACGCCGTCTGGAATGGCGACAGCGAAACCGGTGTGTCGATCCAGCAGATGGTTAAAAAAATGGATGCGGGCGATCTCGTTCACTTTCGTACTGTTGCCATCGCGCCCCTGGAAACTGGTGGACAGTTGTATGCCAGGCTCAAGGAAGAAGCCGCATTGGGGATGAACGATCTCATCCAGAAACTCCGCGAAGAGAAAGTCACCTACACAAAACAAGACGAATCAAAAGTTTCATTCGCTCCGACCCTTAAAAAAGAAGACGGGCTTTTGAAATTTGGTGATAAAACCACCACACAAATACTGAACCTCATTCGCGCGCTCGACCCATGGCCAGGGACCTACTGCTTCTTGAATGGTAAGCGTCTCAAAGTTCTTAGGGCGGAAAAATATCACGCCGGTATTCCGGCCGGAAAAGCAAAAAACGACATGGGCTCCCTCATTGTCGGCTGCATCGACGGAACACTCAGATTATCTGAAATCCAACTTGAAGGTAAAAAGCCTTGCAGTGACCGTGAATTATTAAATGGTATTAAAACCGACATCATCATCAGCGAGAAATAAATATGGTTATCATTTCACCGAGCCTTCTTTCTGCAAATTTTCTTGAGCTCAGGGTTGAACTTGAAAGACTAAACGCTGTCGACAATCTCTGGCTTCATCTCGACATTATGGACGGACACTTTGTTCCCAATCTCACTTTTGGTGAGCCTGTTCTGAATAAAGTGAAAACAGTATCGAAGCATAAGCTCGATGCTCATTTCATGGTCACCAATCCGGATTTCTATGCAGACTCCTTTAAGGATCTGGGCATTCACAACTTCACCTTTCACTGGGAAGCCGTGGACCATCATGATCGCTTAATTCAGAAGCTGAAGGAAATTTATCCTTCAGTCGGAATTTCTCTCAATCCCTCAACCCCTGTCTCGGTCATCCCGGAATATCTTCTGGGTAAAATTGATCTGGTTCTTCTCATGAGTGTAAATCCCGGCTTTGGTGGACAGAAGTTCATTCCGGAGATTGTTGATAAGGTGATCGAGCTCGACAAAATCCGCCACGAAAAGAAACTGAAGTTTCAAATCCAGGTCGATGGTGGCATCAATGACCAGAACGCCGGTTACCTGATTCAGGCGGGCGCCAATAATCTCGTCGCCGGAAATTATATTTTCTCTGAGCCCAACAAAGACTACCTTTCACGCGTAAACAAGATCAGATAGGCACAACATGATTGATTTCTCTCAAGCAAGAATCTTTGACCTCAACGGAACGAATCTCACGATTGATGATCTCGCGTTTATTTCCAAAGCGCGTCCTGGTCAGGTGAAACTTCAGATCAATGAAGCATCCCTTAAGCGCATGTATGCTTCTCGTGCAGTCATTTTGAATATCGTAAAGAAAGGCAAACCGGTTTACGGTATCAATACTGGTTTTGGTGCTCTCGCCTCAAAACAAATTGCAATCGAAGATCTTGAGCAGCTTCAGTATAATCTCATCCGTTCTCATTGCACGGGTGTTGGCCGTCCGTTCAATCGCGAAGTCACACGCGCCATCATGCTCTCGCGGGCGAACTGCCTGATTCAGGGTTACTCGGGAGTGACACCGGAGACGATCGTCCTTCTTCTTGAATTCATTAACTACGGTATCAATCCTGTCATACCCGAAAAAGGATCTGTCGGAGCTTCCGGTGATCTTGCTCCACTTTCTCACGTCGCTCTCGCACTCATCGGTGAAGGAGAAGTCGAGTTTGAAGGGAAGCTCATGAAATCGGATTTTGCCATTCATCAAATTGGTAAGACTCCGGCGAAGCTTGGACCGAAAGATGGTCTCGCTCTCATTAACGGCACATCCGTGATGCTGGCCCTGGGAACTCTTGCTCTTGTTGAAGCAAAGCGAATTGCAAAATATGCCGACATTATTTCATGCCTCACACTCGATGCTGTTCGTGGAACGGCAACTGCGTTTGATGAACGAATTTCGTTCTTAAAACCACAACCGGGCCAGGTCGACGTTTCAAGAAATCTCTTGAAGATCATAAAAGGATCTGAAATTATTTTTTCGCATCCTGAAGATGGTAAAGTTCAGGATCCCTATTCCCTTCGCTGTATTCCCCAGGTGCACGGTGCCTGCCGACAAACCATTCGCCACGCTGAAGAAGTTCTTACGATTGAACTCAACTCGGTTACTGATAACCCACTGGTCTTCCTGGAAACAGAAGAAGTCATTTCCGGTGGTAATTTCCACGGAGAGGCACTCGCACTCTGCATGGATTATCTTGCGATGGGGCTTTCTGAAATTTGTAATATCGCCGAAAGAAGAGTCGAGAAGATGATGAATCCACACTTCTCCGATCTTCCGGCATTCCTTATTAAAGATTCAGGCCTCAACTCGGGACTCATGATTGCTCACGTCACCATGGCCGCCCTTGCTTCTGAGAATAAATATTTGTGTCATCCGGCTTCCGTAGATTCCATTCCAACCTCTACGGACAAGGAAGACCACGTTTCGATGGGAGTGACTTCCGGAAGAAAACTTCACGAAGTTGTTCAGAATGTTCAACTGGGCCTTGCGATCGAACTTCTTTGTAATACTCAGGGACTCGAATTCCTTCGGCCGCTAAAAACCTCTCCCGCTCTCGAGCGCGTCCACGCACTCGTAAGAAAGCATGTTGAACCAATTGTACAAGACCGAACATTTCACAAAGATATTGAAAATCTTTCCCGCCTCATTCAGAGTGACGAATTGATCAATGAAGTGGAAGCCGTTACCGGTCCACTGGCGTAAGGAGCTTTATGAATTTCATTCCTCTTCCTCCGACAGGAGACAAACTCACATGCAAGGGCTGGCACCAGGAAGCAGCTCTTCGTTGTCTTCTGAATAATCTTCATCCTGATGTCGCCGAAGACAGAGATAACCTTATTGTCTACGGAGGGAATGGTCAGGCAGCAAGAAATCATAAAGCATTAAATGACCTCATCAAGGCATTGCAGAATCTCGAAAACGACGAGACCCTGATTGTTCAATCCGGAAAGCCCGTTGCTGTTTTCCCAAGTAATCCACAGGGCCCGCGCGTTCTTATCGCGAACTCCAATCTCGTTCCCCATTGGGCGAACTGGGATCACTTCAATAAATTAAAAGATGAAGGCCTCATGATGTATGGGCAGATGACTGCCGGTTCATGGATCTATATTGGTTCTCAGGGAATTCTCCAGGGAACCTACGAAACGTTCATGGCCGCCGCGAGAAAGCATTACGGTCCCAATGCTACCCTTAAAGGTAAACTCGTTCTGACTGGTGGTATCGGCGGTATGGGTGGGGCGCAACCACTCGCTGTAAAAATGGCGGATGGTGTTTGCCTTTGTTGTGATGTCGATAAGACCCGTATTGAAAAAAGATTAAAATCAAAATACCTCGATGTCCTGGCATCTTCATTTGAAGAAGGACTGCAACTCGCCCTGGCCGCGAAGAAAAACGGTGAGGCCCTCACCGTCGGTGTCGTCGGAAACGCAGTGGATTTCTTTGAGTACGTTCTCGATCAAGGTGTGGTCCCAGATCTCGTAACTGATCAAACTTCTGCTCACGATCCGCTTAACGGCTACGTTCCCGGCGGAATGACTTTAGCGGAGGCCAGCGACCTCAGAAAATCAGACCCTCAAAAATATACTCATTACTCATACGAAACGATGGGTGCTCAGGTGCGCGTGATGATCGCCTTTAAAAAGAAAGGCTCCCACGTTTTTGATTATGGAAACAATCTTCGCGCTGGAGCTGAAAAAGCCGGTGTAAAAGATGCTTTCTCTTTTCCGGGATTTGTTCCGGCCTACATCCGCCCACTTTTCTGTGAAGGTTCGGGGCCTTTTCGTTGGGTCGCTCTTTCCGGTGATCCGGAAGATATTCGTGTAACAGACAATGCACTCAAAGAACTCTTTCCAGAGAATACATCCATGATTAACTGGCTTGAGAAGGCCGGAAAGATGATTCAGTTTCAAGGACTTCCTGCTCGCATTTGCTGGCTGAAATATGGTGACCGGGAAAAAGCGGCACTCCTGTTTAATAAGCTGGTTCGTGAGAAGAAAGTAAAAGCTCCTATCGTGATTGGGCGCGATCATCTGGATTGCGGATCAGTTGCCAGTCCTAACCGCGAGACTGAAGCAATGAAAGATGGAACCGATGCTGTTTCTGACTGGCCTCTTCTGAATGCCATGATCAATATCAATAACGGTGCTTCCTGGATCTCTCTTCACCATGGTGGCGGAGTTGGTATGGGGTACTCCCAGCACTCAGGAATGGTGATTGTTTGTGATGGAACTCCTGAGATGGATGTCCGACTTTCCCGCGTTCTGAATTCCGATTCAGGTATGGGGATTGTCCGTCATGCAGACGCGGGTTACGACATTGCTCTCGATATCGCGAAAAACCCTGAGACAAAAATCAAATTTCCTTCATTATGAATAAAGTCTACCTCCACCTCAATGAAGTCCTGACTCTTGCCGGAGCTCTTAAGAAAGACGGAAGAAAACTTCTTCCGTCAGATCTTTCCGTCATTCAGGATGGTGCGGTAGCAGTTGAAAACGGAAAGATTGCCTGGGTCGGAGAGACAGCGGCCCTTCCCACCAAATATCAAAGTTATGAGCGCCACGAACTCTCGGGTCACGTGCTCACACCGGAACTGGTTGACTCTCATACGCATCTTGTTTTCGGCGGTGATCGCGCGCAGGAATATGCTGATCGCCTCAATGGCGTTTCCTACGAAGAAATCAGAAAACGGGGCGGTGGAATTCTTTTGACGATGAATAAAACCCGAGCAACTTCGGCTGATGCACTCTTTGAAGGCGCCAGTCGTCGAATTGAAAGACTTCATACCTACGGAATCGGAACTATCGAAATTAAGTCTGGTTACGGATTAAGCTACCAGAAAGAAAAAGAACTCAGCCTCATTATCGCTAAGCTTAAACAACATTTCGAACCACGCATTCGTATTTTTAATACGTATCTGGCGGCCCATGATGTACCGGCTGATTTCAGCTCCTCCAGTGAGTACGTGGAGAAAGTTGTCCTTCCTCTTCTGGAAGAGCTGGCCCCTCTCAAAACCATCGATGCCGTGGATGTTTTCCACGAAAAGAATTACTTCTCGCTTGAAGACACGAAGTCCCTTTTCGCCAAAGCAAAATCTCTTGGGATCGCCAGGAAAATTCATGCTGATGAATTAAATGATAATGGTGGCGCAACTGTCGCCGTAGAATTTGAAGCCTTAAGTGCAGACCATCTTTTGAAAATTTCTCCCAAGGGAATTGAAGACCTCAGTCAGTCACAAACCGTGGCGACACTTCTTCCGGGTACGGCTTTCTTCCTCGGGAAACCACTCGCTCCGGCCAGGGCCCTTCTCGATGCTGGTGCGAAAGTTTCGATTGCCTCTGATTACAATCCGGGATCGTGTCATTGCGATAATCTTCTTCTCATCGGATCAGTCGCAGCTCCCCAGTTAAAACTTAATCAGGCAGAGCTTTGGGCAGGCATGACACTCAATGCTTCACATTCTCTTGGTCTCAAAAACCAGGGGGCGATAGTCCCGGGCATGGAAGCACGCATGACTTTGTTCAAAGCGGAAAGTGTGTCGCACATTACGTATCAGTGGGGAAGAAACCTGCGGGTCAGTTTGCCTTAAGCGCCTCATCAATCACGGCCAGAAAATCAGGGGCCATGAAATCGTGAATGCGTTTATTCACGTAGATCACACGTCCAGCGTGAAAGACAATCGAAACGGGATAAGTGTTAATCAGAAACTTATTTGAAATTAGACTGTCGGCATCGATCACGGACTCGAAATTCAAAGCGTATTTCTTCTCAACCTTCTGGATATTTTCAAGTGGAGTATCTTCATCACCATTGATCCCGAAGACCTTAACTTTCCCCTTATATTTATCCTGAAACTTCACGAGGCTTGGAAATTCCTTGAGACAAGGAATGCACCATGATGCCCAGAAATTCAGGACAATAATGGGAGTTTTTTCATTCCTGAGTTCGACCAATGTGCTCTTGGAAGTCGTAAACTTAAGGCCTTGGAAGTTGGTCTCGTAGACGGAGTGTTTTTGTTTATCTTGCTCGACCTGTTTGGCGTTAAGATCATAGTTATCCCAGAGGATTTGACTGGCAAGAAAGCCAGCAAAGGCCATAATGAAAAGAAGAACGGGAATGAATTTTTTCATAGGCGGGACCCCGAAAAGTTACCCAAGTTTAGCGCAGAAAATGGGATTTATGAAGCACTGGAACTTATTACTATTCCTCTTGAAAAATAAGAGGGTTAAGCAGAAAGGCCAGGCCCTGGTGGAGTTTATTCTCCTCCTGGTCGTGCTGACCGGCGTTTCATTTAGCTTTGTCGCCTTCATGAATCGAAGCCTGTCGCGTTATTGGGAGTACTCCGTCAACCTCATCATTAACGACAAACCGGGCACAAAAACCGTAACATTTCCTGGAAATTAATCCTTCCAAGGAACGCCATGAACTACATCCTCGCGATTGACCAGGGAACGACTGGATCCACTTCACTTCTTATAGATGCCAAAACCCTCAAGGTTCTCGATAAAGAAAAATGTGATTATCGTCAGATCTATCCGAAGCCAGGTTGGGTTGAGCATGATCTGGAAGATATCTGGAGCTCTGTCGGCACATCCGTGACTGCCGTTTTAAAGAGACAGAAAATTGATCCGAAATCCATCATCGGAATCGGCATCACCAATCAGCGCGAGACGACATGTGCTTACGATAAAAAAGGAAAGCCTCTTCATCACGCTATCGTATGGCAAGATAGAAGAACCGCAGAATACTGTGATCAGAATCGTCCCCGTTATGAAGAAAATTGTCGTAAAAAAACCGGCCTTCCCCTCGACCCCTATTTTTCCGGAACCAAGATGCGCTGGCTTCTTGATAATGTCCCGGCAGTAAAAGTTGCAGCCGAAAGAAAAGATCTCTGCTTTTCTACCGTCGACAGCTTTCTTGTTCATCGCCTGACTGGAGGAAGAAGTTTTGTGACGGAAGCCTCGAACGCTTCACGCACGATGCTCATGAGCCTTGAGACATTCAAGTGGGATGATGTTCTTCTGAAATTTTTTGGCATTGAAAAAGATTTTCTTCCTGAGATCAGGGAATCCTTCTCGCAGTTTGGTGAAACAAAAGACGCCGGCATTCTCCCGGATGGAATTCCGATTCTTTCTATTCTTGGTGATCAGCAAGCAGCACTCTTTGGTCAGGCCTGTGTACGCGTAGGAGATATCAAAGCCACTTACGGGACTGGAGCTTTTCTTCTTCTCAACACAGGTGAAAAACTTGTTTATTCCCAGACCGGCCTGCTTTCCACAGCAGCTTACTCATTCCGTGGAAAAAAGATCTACGCTCTCGAAGGCTCAGCGTATATCGCCGGAGCAGCAGTTCAGTGGCTGCGTGATAATCTGAAATCAATCAAATCTTCACCGGAAGTTTCAAAGCTCGCTGAAGAAGTAACCGATCTCTCTCAAATGGAAAATGTTCTCTTCCTTCCCTTCTTTACCGGGATAGGAACACCTTATTGGAATTCACAGGCCAAGGCAGCTATTGTAGGTCTCACCCGCGATACCCACAACGGCCACATTGCCCGCGCGTGTCTTGAGGGAATTGCGCTTTCGCTGAACGACTCCGTTTCAAGCTTCAAGAAAGATTTCCCACAGCTCAATGACATCCGGGTGGATGGTGGAGCTGCCGCCAATGATACTCTCATGCAAATGCAGGCGAACTTCTCGCAGAAAAC
Organism: Bacteriovoracaceae bacterium; assembly: GCA_046593575.1. Classification (GTDB taxonomy): domain Bacteria; phylum Bdellovibrionota; class Bacteriovoracia; order Bacteriovoracales; family Bacteriovoracaceae; genus Peredibacter. The sequence continues at coordinate 12,134 of JBKJNQ010000124.1, read as the reverse complement.
AATTCTTCGTCCTGCGGTAATTGATACGACGGCCTTCGGGGTGGCGGTTGGTTGCCTCGTTGGTCTTGGCGAAGTCGCCATTGAAGACATGGGCAAATACTGGAAGCTTGAAAAAGAATTTACACCAGAGAAGAATGCTTATTACTCGAATAAGAAAACTCTCTGGGATCAAACGATCAAGCGACTTTATCTCTGATTATTTAAAAAGAAGCTGGTTAAGCTCCTGGGCCTTCTCTAGTCCCACGAGCTCCAGCTTATATTTACCCTTGAAATCTGCAGCAGCACGCTTCGAAGTCACAACCCTTCTGTAATTCATCTGGGCAATTTCTTTCAGACGAATTTCCATCATCGGCACGGAACGAACTTCTCCCGTAAGACCAACCTCTCCCAGAAATATCGTATCCGAAGGGACTGCTGTTCCGTGATAGGAGCTGAGAAGTGAAGCAATCACAGAAAGATCATTCTCACGCGTGGTGAGTTTTATTCCCCCCACGACGTTCACGTAGATATCATTATAAGAAAGCGGGATTCCCAGATACTTATCGATCACCGCTACAAGTAGCGCCACCCGGTTGGAATCGAGCCCCTGAGTCGTTCTTCTTCCCTGGGCAAATTTATTTTCGACAACCAGTGCCTGAATCTCCACAAATAGAGAACGCGTCCCCTCAAGGATACAGGTCAGTGAGCGTCCGTAAGAGCCATCAAGTGATTGTTCAAGGAAGTACTGAGAAGGATTTTTGATCTCCATCAGTCCCTTCTCCTGCATTTCAAAAATTCCCACTTCATTCGTATTTCCGAATCGATTCTTCATCACCCGAAGCATCCGGTACTGACCAAGCTGGTCGCCCTCAAAATAAATAACTGTATCCACCATGTGCTCAAGGACTTTAGGGCCAGCGATCTGTCCTTCCTTTGTCACATGGCCAATGAGGAAGCACGTGAGGTCATAAGACTTGGCATAGTTCATGAGCTCATAAGTCACTTCCCGAATCTGGGTCAAGGTACCCGCTGCAGAGTCCACCTGATTGGAGTGTGTCGTCTGAATAGAATCCAACACCAGAAATTTCGGTTTTAATTCTTTGACCTGGGCCAGAACGTTTTGCCAGCAAGTTTCATTATAAATATAAAAATTCTCGTTATTCACACCAAGGCGCTTTGAACGTTGAGCAACCTGCGATTCAGACTCCTCACCAGAGACGTAAAGAATTCTTTCTTGTTTGTAATTGTTGAGAAGTTTTCCACAAACTTCCATAAGCAGCGTGGATTTCCCGATCCCCGGTTCTCCGCCAATGAGAGTGAGAGAACCAATTGTCACACCCCCTCCCATGACCCGATCGAATTCACCAATAGAAGTCTGGTACCGCTCAACCTTCTCTACTTCAACCTGAGAAATCGTCTTCGGCTTTGATTCGCGGCCAGCAATGGACTTCGGAGCACCCTTAGTACTGAGTGCCTTAATATTTTCTTCTTCACTGAACGAGTTCCACTGATTGCAATCCGGACATTTACCGAGCCATTTGGCGGTTTGGTATCCACATTCCTGGCAAGTGAAGACGGTTTTAATTTTGGCCATTTTACCCTTCGATCATTTTGAGAAGTTTATTCTCAGAGATTATGGGAATTCCCAGCTCTCCGGCCTTCACAAACTTACTAGAGGAGCCATCTGTTTCATTGGTGATGAGATAAGTTGTGTTTTTAGACACAGATGAAACCATGACGCCGCCATTTTTCTTGATGAGCTTTTCAAAATCAGCGCGCGGAGAGCTGAGCTCGCCCGTAATACAAAATTTAAACCCAGCGAGGGGACCTTCGCCGGTATTGATTTCTTCGGCCTTAACCTTAACTCCGACGTTGAGAAGCTCTCGGATCAGTGGTTCTTTGCGCTTAAGGCTGGCAAGAATTTCCGTCGCGGACTTTTCAGCAAATCCTTCAAAGGCGATCATTTTCTCAGGGGTCAAAGAGAGAAGTTTTTCAATGGTGTTATAACCCTGAGCGATGATCTTCTCACTCTTGGCCGTGGAAACACCCTCAACACCAATAGCAGAAATAAATTGAACCAATGTTTGATCTTTGGTCTTCGCAATATTTTCAAACATCTTCGTGGCGAGCTTTTCTTTTACCTTATCGAGAATGAGAAAATCTTCCATGCTTAAAGTATAGAGATCCGGAATGGCCTCAACGAGACCCTTATTGATCAATTCATCCAGGCGTTTGTCGGAGAGGTCGTCGATTCCTGCCTTGTGAATGTAATTGAGAATCTCTTCTTTTACTTTCGCGGGACATCTTTCGTTCTCACAGAAGAGCCAGATATCTTCAATCTTCAGAGCGCTGCTGCAGCTGGGGCACTTGAGGGGATATTTGAATTCTCCCGGTGCTCTTTCAGAAACACCCAGAAACTTAGGAATCACTTCACCTGAACGAATGATCTCGATTTTATCGCCAGGCTTTAATTCGAAGTTTTTCGCGAGTCCAAAGTTATGAAGTGTCACACGTCCAATCATGGCACCTGATAATTCAACCGGCGTGACAAGGGCAACCGGGGTAAGTGTTCCGTTTCGTGAGACACCCCATTCAATTTCTGTGATGGATGTAATCTTGGTATCACCGGCGAATTTAAAAGCAATTTTGTAACGTGGGTGATGAGATGTTTCTCCCAGCTCATTGTGCACCTTTAAATCATCATAAACAAAAACTAATCCATCGATCAGGTAATCGCCACCTGACATGAAGTCTTTGGCTTCCTTGACCCGTATCGCGATTTTCTTGTTACCCTTGTGGATTTCATAATCAGGAATCATAAACCCAAGTGACTTGAGAAGATCCAGCTTCTCGTGCTCTTTCTTGAATTTATCATCTGCAATGATATCGAACGCTTTAAAACTTAGGAAACGACAGAGATGAATGTTTTCTTTCCTGCCTAAAAGTCCGGCGACGATATTTCGTTGTGAGGTAGGTGCTTCAAGACCCATGGCCTTCATTTCTTCTGAGAGGTGAAAGAAATTCGCTTCAACACAATAAACTTCGCCTCGAACTTCAAAACTCTTCAGGCCTTCAACTGATTTAGGAATATCGGGAATGAAGATCGCCTTTTTGGTAATATTCTCTCCCACAGATCCATCGCCACGGGTTTTTGCGACTTGAAGATGTCCATTTTCGTAGACGAGTGAACAGCTTGAACCATCTATCTTAAAAACACTGATGACGTCTTCATCGGCGATCCACTTATTAAGATCCTTGTCCTCATAGGTCTTATCTAGTGAAAGCATTTTTTTCTGATGTTCGACTTTCGAGACTGCCTCGGTCTGCTTGAATCCCACGAGTTTTAACACCGGATTTTCTGCGTCGAGTTTCTTCAACTCGCCCTCAAGCTTGTCGTATTTCTCGTCCGAAATTTCGGCTTTACCTGTGTAGTAGCGTTCTTTGTGATGGAGAATGAGCTTCTCTAATTCCTGAATTCGATTGGCCTTCATGCGACAAAATATATCCCATGAAGCACCATCTGTCGCTCTTCAGAAATTGAACGAGGCCCCGAATTTCAGAACATTGTCCTTATACGATACTTCTTTGAACCCCGAATTAAACTTGGCCTTACTGGACCTGGTTTCAAGGCTGGCATCAAGAGTCATCCGGACGGTGTATTGAAATTTCATTCCAACTTCAAGTTCCAAAGATGACGCGTTTTTAGCAGAACCATAAATACTATCGTCATCATTGAAAGTCGGGAAAGGCATGAAATTGACATCGGTAAAGAAGCGGAATTCCCGGTTGATAGGAACGTTGGCGCCAACCCCGAACAGAAGTCCTGAAAACGAAGTCTGCCCGAGGCCGTCAGTTGCTGAATAATCTACATCATAGCTCTTGTTGGCGTATCCACCGTAGAGATCAATCTGTGGGCCATAGAAAAACCCGATCGGGAGAATTTTATAACCACCAACTAATTTAAAAGCACCGTTATTCACATTCGCGGTTTTCTTGGTCGGGCTTCCGGTTGTTTTGTTTACACTTCCCAGTGAGCGCATGATCTCAATGGCGGCAAAGTATTGCCTCGTGATCCAGCCCTCGGCGCGAACATCAACTCCGTAGAGATTCCCACTCCAGCGATTTGAGCCCGTTGGTGTGTTGGTGTCGACACTTGAACTCGAACCAAAGAGAGCGACGGAAAGTAATCCGAGTGTTCCAAGCTTTTCGTCTTCGTTTTTCTTCAGATCTGATTCTTTGATTTCAGTCGAGCGGAACTCTTCGAGTCTCACCCAGTCACCTGGCATGAGCTTCTGGTCGTCCTTGTAAACCTTGATCATCCCGAGGGCCTGGTTATCAGAAATATTGAAAACACTTCCTTCTGCCATGGGCTTCGTTTCCCAATCAACAACCTTCTTCAGAAGAGGATGTTTCTTTTTCGTCACCAGACGCTTCACAATAAACTTCTGCCCGATCTGAATCGGATATCCCTTACCCACGTCGAGAGTAATCTGGTCACCAAGAATTCCTGTGACCGCCGCATCGTAAGGAATCATTTTGGAATAGGTATCGAGCCCGTTTTCAATGGTAGAAGAGATCAATTCAATATCATCAGACTGAAGAACCGTTTTTTCGCTGAAATAAACATCATCGCCGTTCTCGCCGTAGATCTCCATTTGAACTTCGACGCCCTTCACTTCATTCACAATTCCGACGCGAATGAGAGAGCCGACTTTTAATTTTTCGGCAACCGTTGCGAGTACTTCTTTCGTTTTTAAATACTGCGGGAGATTTTCCCGGTAGCGGCTGAAAACACTAATCATGCTCGAATTCGAAACGTAGGTGCACCAGTTACTTTTTTTCAGTGCTGCTTCAACATTTTCAAAAACTTTAAAACCTATGGCACCTCCCACACTGTCTGTGACAGGTAAAAGTGTGCATCTTCTCATAGAAGATTGAGACCAGGCGTACTGAGTGCTTATCAGAATAAAAATTGCGAGGAGCTTAATCATAAAAATGCGGAAGCTCCGGTGGAGTTGGTGATTTATTATTTCCTTCATACAGATCTACCAGCATGCGCAGTTCATGGTTCTCTTCCTGCAGGCCCCTGATTCTTCCTCTCAACAATTCAAGCTCAAGCTTGGCGCGGAGAAGCTCTTCTTCTTCGCGGATCTTTACGCGCTCGGAAGAAGGAACATAGATAAAATACTTTCCGTTTTCTTCCCTGTGCTTCAAAATGTTATTTTTGATGTGTCTTCGGATAGTTGAGATGGAGACGCTTTTGTAGCGTGAATAGTCACTTAGGGACAACCAGACCGAATCCGTGGTGCTCATTGATACTCCTTCTCTTAAACTTTATGATAAAGAAACCGATCTAGATGTGCAAAATCAAAAATGTAACCCTTATAACTGAGTAATCATGTCGGTTGATTTAAACGAGCTGAAAAATAAAAAAATCGCACTCGTCCTCTCCGGAGGCGTGGTGAAAGCAGCGGCCTGGCATCTGGGGGTTACTCTTGCACTTGAAGAGCTGGGTTTTTATCTCAAAAATAACAAATCTTCTCCGCAGGACCTGAATCCACGAAGCCTTGAGATCGGAACCTACGTTGGATCAAGTGCCGGTGCCCTTATTTGTGTTTATCTCGCAAGCGGATACACTCCTCAGGACATCATCCAGGCGACGATCGGGATCAAGGGCTCTAAGCTCAGGGGAATTACCTACAAAGAAATGTTCACGATCAAGAGGCCCGACCTGCGTGCCCCCAAGAGTGATCTCTCTTACACTCTCGACGGATTTCCGGCGCTCGTGAAAGGCCTTTTGAAGCCTGTTATTTCTCTTCCAGGGTTTTTTACGACAGAAGGCCTTCGTCAATATCTCGTGGATCACGTCATCGTCCAGGATAAGTTCGAAGACTTTAATTCAGATCTTTTTATCGTAGCGACTCAGCTCGATCACTCACGGAAAGTTATTTTCTCAAAATATAACTATCCTAATCCCAGTCACGACAGCACCTCCGTTTACTATACGGGTACCAATGTTTCCTATGCGGCGGCTGCAACCATGAGTGTGCCTCCCTTCTATTGCCCGTATCCCATCAAGAACCGCCAGACAAAAGAAGTGGATTACTATATCGATGGTGAGATCCGGGAAACATTATCTACCCACGTTGCCGAAGATAATGGCTGTGATGTCATCATTAGTTCGTGGACTCACACCCCTTATCATTTCCATGATGAAGTGGGTTCACTCGTCAATTACGGATTACCGGCAATTGCCATTCAATCCATTTACCTCATGATCCAGAAAAAGATTATCTCGAGCCGCGCCGAACGTGCCAAGGCCATCGACATCATGGACACCGTGAATGACTACATGAAGATGGAAAAGTTCTCCCAGACCCATCGTCGCGAGATCATGGCGATCCTCCAGAGGAAGCTCAACATTAATCCGAAGGTTAAACTCATCGATATTTATCCGGATCATCACGACTATAAGCTCTTTTTCTCAAATTCTTTCTCGCTCAATCCAAAAGTTTCCACCCACGCTGTTGAGTCTGGTTACAAGCGCACGATGCAGATCCTCGGACAGAAATGATCGCGAAGTACGTCACCCTTTCTATCCTGGCACTCTTCTTCGTTACTTCCTCAGATCCATTTTTTGGATTAGAGCTGGGTGACCGTGTTTCCACGAATAAAAACGAAGATGACGTCGTCGAACTTCCTTTTTATTCACCCAAGGTGGTGGATCCGTATCTTCAGGACTATGGAAAAAGAGTGAATCCCGTTTTTCATATCTCGAAATTTTATTATCCCAACGTCCGTTTTTGGTTTTTGGTTTACACCCGCCTGGATTCCACTCAAGTGGCGATTCATGATAAAAACAACCTTTCAATCATTTATAAGGTTCTCGACTTCTCAGCTTTAAAACAGAAGGGCCTTCACTCCAACACACTCTATGTTCTTCAGCAGAAACTATCGCGCGAGCGACAGAACGATATTCGTCTCGCGCTCGATCTCCTTGCTAAAGACCCTTTCAACATGGACGCCGGCTCCCGCGAGATCTTCCGCGCTGTAAAAAACAGCGGGGCGCTAATTCCGACAGAGAAAGCATCCAGAATGTTGTTCTTTAAAAAACTACGTGATCACCTGAGGGTTCAGACAGGGCAGCGTGACTTTATTGAGGCCGGACTTAAAAGATCACTTCCCTATCAGACTTTTTTGAAAAACTATTTTGAAAAGCGCGGGCTTCCCAAAGAGTTGACGTCCATTCCCTTTCTCGAATCAAGCTTCAATCCCAAGGCGCACTCAAGGGTCAGCGCTCTGGGTGTCTGGCAATTCATGCCCCTCATCTCAAGTTATTATCTTCCCACGCGCACAACCCTCATGGACTACAGATCAAATGTGGGACTGGCGTCCATTGCGGCGGCAAATTTATTGTTTGAGAATCATAAAATTATGAAGAAGTGGGATCTGACCGTTACATCCTACAACTCAGGCACCAAGCATCTTCTGAACTCGCGTCGCAAACTCGCTTCTCTAAATGTAAACCTGGAAGATATTATCAAAAACAGCCAGTCCGAATCATTTGGTTTTGCATCGAAGAATTTTTTTGCAGAGTTTTTGGCACTCGCCCATGTGTTGGCCTATGAAGATGAGCTTTTCCCTGGAATTCGCCAGACAGAACGTGATGACGCCGAAGAAAACCTCTTTTTCTCAATGGCAAAGTGCCCCATGAGGATCGATAAAGAAGTCGATGGCGCGCATCTCGACGAGATCGCTTTTTACAATGATCACATTCGCGACTTCAAAAAAATCTATCCACGGGGAACAATTATTTCGACGAAATCGCGTTTGCCCGCATCTAAATTTCTGAAAATTGATGATCAGACAATCATCAAAAGAAAACCGAAAGACTGGTCGGGATTGTTAAAGAATCAGAGCTGCTCTACGAGATAGGAATTAGGCGAACAATAAGTTCCAAGGAAATCTGTACTTCCGTCTATGTAATTAATCCGGACATTCACTTTTCCATCCATATAGTGAGAATCAGTATTCTGATTTTCTCCGAATACGATAACTTTGCGAGTCTTCTCGCTGGCAGAGTCATAAAACTTTCCGTCAGCATCAAGATACTGGGAAGTTGTCATGAGACTGTCGCCCACTGACTCAGCGGCCACCATCACTTCAGAAACAGGTCTTTTTACATTGATCTGAATAGAACATCGGTTACCAAGTTTGTTATCTGGAAGCGAGCTCAGGACGTGTCTCATAAAGCTTTCGGTGGGAACCGAAAGATCTGCAATGTCGCTTGTGCCGATGAAGACCGGCTCTGCTTCGTGAGTCAGCTCAAGATAGTTGCGTCCACCAAGGAGCTTTCTTCCAAAGTCGATTTTATAAGTATTTTGATTCAGCTTTTCGCCCTGACTGTTGGTCGCAAAGACCCTGACATTTTCAGAAGCAATTATGAGCGGTGATTTTTCTCGGGAAAGAAGGTCTTCCTGATAGAGGCTGACTTTATTCAGGTTCTCTTTTTCATAGAAGTTCGATTCGTAGGTAAGTTCGTGTTCGTGAACATGAATGATCTTCGAAGTTTTTTCATTCCCATGAACATAAGTAAGAAGTGTATTTCCGGCCTTCACACCAAGGAAAAGCTGATAACGGAAATCTTCGCTTTGAGTTTCCTTCATGTCGCCATCAAGAGTGAGAACTTTTCCGAATGGGACATCAAGCTGCGCGAGCTCGGTTTCATCCGATAGTTCAACCAGGACTGCCCCTATAGGACCCTGGCTTTCAAAAGAATTCAATAGTTCATCAAATTGTTCCTGTGCGATAACCGGAAGAGAAACGCGGCTGGCACCGTCTTCGAGAATCAGATCAGTATTGGTAGGGGCAAATCCTCTCTTCAGAAGAACCATTGATCTGGTCATCTTGGGATGCGCCATCGCAACAGAAAGAGTCACTTCACCATCACCGTAGTCTTCAATGATTTCAGAGTTATTATCCTGGAAGCGGACTTCAAAACTACTAATCGTATCAGTGTGCTTAAGATCAGTGGCCATCCCAAGAATAGTCATCTGAGCATTGAAAACCGGAGATTTTGGCAACAGGCCTTTCTCTGGTTGAGTATTCTCTTCCTGTTGAACGAACTTATCAGAAGATGAGCTCAGAGAAGGATGACCTTTCTTGTGACTATCCACCATGGTGACCGTCGGAACCTGCCCGCCTTCTACATCTTGGTTCATGGCCGCGTAGTCAAAGGCAATCAGGTTATTTTCCTGAACAACTTCTTTCTTCGGCGCCGGAGCTGAAACTTCTTCATTAATAATCTGAACGTTATTGATTTGTGTTTTTTCAGGGACAGCAGCAACGACAGCAGCTTCTTCGACCGGTGCAGACTTTTCTGCATAATCAAAAAAGTCGGGCTCAGCCTCAGAAGTTTCAACGGCGACTTTTTCAGCGGACTGAACGGTCTTCACTTCATCTTTGATTTCTTCTTTGGCTATTTCAGCGACGAGGACTTTTTCTTCAACTGAAATGTCTTGATAGAGAGAGGCGATGTTTACCAGGAGATCACCTTCAAACTGTATTCTCTGAAGTTTTACTGGCTCTTGAAAGGGAAGTTCTGCTGAGTGAACAATCACAGGCATTACTCTCACAGCAGCGACGGTGATTTTCTTTGCAACTGGCTTTCTTTTCAGTGCAACAACTCTTGGAGCAACTGGAATTTTGATTTCAGAGAAACTCATTTCAGGGGCTGAAAGAGCAACGATCTCAGGCGCGTTCACTGAAGGAGTATTCAAAAGCTCGGAGTAGCTTGAGTCAAATGAGATTTCAGTGTTGCCGGTAGAAAAAATACGCACACCCGCCACACCCACAACGAGGCAGAAAACAAGCGTGATAGAGGTTATCATCCGTGACAACAGTAGAGACATATACCTAAGATTTTAAGGTACATTCCCCCTAATAGATCTCACTCTCTTGTGCTGGATGTTCGATTTTGATTATTCAGGGCTGCCTACTCACGAGTAGGCACGCCCCCATAGGACCAACTAGCGACAGGGACTGACGAGAAATCCACCAAGATAAGATCCGAGTGCCTTGCCTCTTGAATCGCGGGCCTCAACGATCGCTGTTCCACCCATGTTGGTGACTTCGCCGACAGAGTAAACTTTAGCAGCTCGGACTTTTTTCAAAGCAACGCCTGACCGGATCTTTCCTTCAAACACAGGATCATTTTCCAGAGTCATGGCGTGGACAACCAGGGTCTCGGCTGGATTCAGGTCCTCCGCTTCGGTCGTCTCGGTAAGACCTTCTCTCACCGGAAAATCGCCTATCGTGGCGGTGTCGTCGTAAGAATTCGTCTGCCCCTCAACGGTTTGAGTGATCCTGGCCTTAAATTTTCCACCCTCTTCAATGATCTCTATCTTAGTCGGAACCGGAGTTTCGCCTGGCATGGAAAGAATTGTATTACATGTTTTCACCGGAGCCGCGAAGGCGCTGAATGAAACGAGAAAAAGAAGGATGATTGTTTTCATATGACCTCAGAATTTACAATTAAGTTTTTTATTTTTGATATAGGGAAAGGGAATACTGTGACCCGCAATTCCTGCTCCTCTTTCAAGATGGTTAATTTCCTTGATAAGGCCCGCCTTGTCCACTTTGATAGAAACCGTTTCACGGAAACCGAGTCCGCGGCAAGTGATGCTCGCAGATTTTTTGTCGGCATCCAGCGAGCAATGCTCATTAATTTCATCAGCAGCAATTAGGGTGACTCCATCTGCTGTTTCAGCGAATGAAATACTTCCCTGATACGTATTATCGTCCCGGTCATAAATATAAAGAGAAGCGAAGGGAGAGCTCGTCCATCTCTCTACTTTCACCGTACAGCGGCCATCTTCTGAGACTTTGTGATTATCAACGAAATCAGCAGTGGAGATTTTCAGGTCCTTGATGTCGTATTCGGCAGCGAGTGCCATGCCTGAGACAAAGATCGAAAGAATCGCCAGACATTTATTCATACAACCTCTTTGTTGGAAGGCGATTATATGGCGCTGACAATCCAAGAGGTGAATGAGTGAAAATATTACAAAAAAAAGGGCCCCCGAAAGGGCCCTTAGAATTAACGGAGGTTAGCAGCTCTTAACCGCATCTCAGCTCTTTCGAGCTTACGACGGAACTTGAGAAGGTCCACGTCTGTGAGTGATTCTTTACCAGAAAGTCTGTCCATGGCCTTCGCCTTGGCAGACTTCGCTCGCTCCATGTCTACGTCTTCAGCACGCTCAGATGTGAAAGAGAGAATAGTAACCGTATCGGCGAGAACGCGGCAAAGGCCCGCAGTCACTGAAAAATTCCGTGTACCCATCGATGTTTTCGCCGTCAGGATACCAGTGCCCAACTCCGTAAGGATATGAGTGTGCTCAGGGAGAATGTTAATCTCCCCGCGTACAGTTGGAATCACGATGTCGTTACACTCAAGGTCTTTCACCACAACCCCTTTCGGAGTGTAGAGATTGAGTTTAAAGGCTGATGCCATAATTACTTCCCTTCAGAAAGTTTCTTAGCTTTTTCCTGAACCATTTCGATTCCACCAACGAGGTAGAAGGCCTGCTCTGGAAGGTGATCTACTTCACCAGCGAGAATGGCCTTGAACCCTTTGATCGTATCTTCAATTTTCACGAACTGACCCGGGATACCAGTGAACTGCTCGGCCACAAAGAACGGCTGAGAAAGGAACTTCTGGATCTTACGAGCGCGAGCCACGAGTTTCTTATCATCTTCAGAAAGTTCATCCATACCAAGAATGGCGATAATGTCCTGAAGCTCTTTATACTTCTGAAGTACTGACTGAACAGCACGTGCAGTTGCATAGTGATCTTCGCCCATGATCTCTGCAGAGAGAATCGTAGAAGAAGAAGTCAGGGGATCCACCGCCGGATAAATTCCGAGCTCGGCGATCTGACGAGAAAGTTCAGTTGTTGCATCCAAGTGAGCAAACGTTGTCGCTGGAGCTGGATCGGTATAGTCATCCGCAGGAACGTAAACGGCCTGGATGGATGTAATTGATCCGTCTTTTGTCGACGTAATACGCTCTTGCATGGCACCCATTTCTGTACCGAGTGTCGGCTGATATCCCACCGCTGATGGAATACGACCGAGAAGGGCAGAAACTTCTGAAC
>JBKJNQ010000063.1:0-16121 GCA_046593575.1 Bacteriovoracaceae bacterium | reverse complement strand
CACGAGTTCACGCACGGTTCTGTCTCAATCATGCTGAACAATCGTAACGGAACCTCAACATCATCTCACCCTTTCAGATCAGCTTTCGGGAGGGCCGGCTATGATGAAGCTTCTGCTATTAACGAAGGTCTGGCAGATTATTTCAGCTTCATCATGACGAAGCGGACTCACTTCGGAGAATGGGGCGTTGGTAAAACCAGTAATGCTTCAAGGCCTATCAGTGAGAATGATCCGTTACATATACCTGCCCTCGATACAACTTCTCAGGGAAGATTATCTTATCCAACATACATTCTCTATAATCCGAACAATCCGGATAAACCAGCAGAGGATGATCACACCGCAGGTATGATCGTCAGTCACTATATGGTGGCCCTGACTGAAACATTGAAGACAGAATGTAGTTTAACTTCGGAAAATGATGGTGGACACGAGACGGCCACTTCCTACGTCATGCTTCTTATTGCAGAAACGCTGGCCGAGCTTGGTGATTTGAATGCAAAAGGTGTGGATGATTTCACTGCCCCATTTGCGTCGACACTCTTCTTTAATCATTTAGATTCGACGAACTCATATCTGTGGTCACAAACTGTAAACCAAACCAACTACCGCCGCTTCTTCCAGGTCTTCTCGAAGAACACTTACAAATACATCACCTCAAATCTCTGTACGGCGTTTGACAAGAATGAATCTGAAAAACTTCTCGATGATTATGGGCTTCTGCTCTTCAAGACCTATAACAATAACGGTAACAGTACGAAAGATCGTACCAAAGTTTATCGGGACGCAGTCAGTTTCATACCAGCGCAATCCTTAACTGCCGTTTCTGAAAACAATCGCAGAAAATCTGTTCTTGTTTCTAAGCAACTTCTGGATACGGCAACAGCTGCCTCGCCTACTGCGATTAATTATTATCTGATTGATAACCGTCAGGATGTGAACAATATCCTAAGCAACCTTCTCTTCAAGGGTCTCAGTGTTCCACTTTCAACAAATGTTGCGAGCACGGATTATAACAACGGCAACATCCGCATTTCTCCGGGTGAAATCGTGGGAATTATACCCAACCTTTATAATGGTTCAAATACGGCGATGGCGGGAGTACAACTTCTGGCCAATGATTGGGATCACGTTCACATTACAGATACCGCTACCGGAAATTTCAAACCATGTGTTCTGGATACGAAGACAACTGCTGATCAGGGTGGTGAAGCCGCTCAGTCATGCGTGAATACACCAGCAATTCCTTATCCTGATAAAGATTACGACAGACTCTTCAAGCGTTGCCCAACTTCGGCCCCGTGTACAGAAGCTCAGAAAGTATTTCCGAGTCAGGCGGCGGCTCCGGTTTGTATGGTCCAGTACGATGACCCGGATACTCAAACCTCGCGCTGGGTTTCTCAGAATGAATTCCGGAAAAAGAATATCCAATCTCTCCAGGATAAAGATTGTCTTGGATATTCCACCAGCGGCGTGAGTGATGTGGATTATACTTTCAATCCGCATGAGTGCTTGCTGCGCTTTTTGCCTGGCGCCAACGATGCCTTCTTCTCTCTGATCGAGCCAAGAAAAAACTATCATCAGACTGCAGTCGAACCATCCGTCCTGAAACAGTTCAATTCAGGTAACCTGATGCTGATGGAAGTGAGTAAGTGGATTCCACCTGGAACAAAAGTCCGCTGCCGCATGCGCGCGCGCTTCTCAAATTGTTCTGACTGCTACACAGATTCGGCTCAACTTAATGATGACTACCTTGATTATGAATTGAACGGTCACAAGCCTTACAAGGTCATTAACTTTGATTTCGATATCAATGACTAATCAAAAATACCGGATCGTATTCACTATCGCTGTTGTCGGTCTCCTCTGTGTTGGGATGTGGTATCTCGAATCATCTAAAGCACCTGTAAGCAATATGAGCGGCACTAGAACCAAATCCACGGTGACTACGCCAAACAGCTTTAAATCAGTCTACAGGCCCTCTAGCGAAGATACCCAAACGGGCCAGAATAACTCGAGAAAACCTGCTTCTCAGATCCCATCTCCTGTCTGGAAAACCAAACTCGAAAAATCCCTCCTCGCACAGGCCAATGGTCGTTTAAAAAGCAGTGAGATAACCAAAGTAGATTCCTTTTCCTGGAAAGTGGGAAAAGTCGAGGTCCCAGTCGAATCACTTCTGATCAAGCTGGTTGAAGTCAACGGTCAAGTTTCTACATTCCGAGCGATGGTCGATTCTACCAATGGAAAAATTCTTCAGACATGGGATCATCCCCATTCTGAAAACTTCGATGACAAGAATCATGACGGAATCCGTATTGATTCACGCTATCACAACGACTAATTCCCTCTCATTCATCTTGAGGCAAACTTATTTGCAGCTTACCCGAAGGTGTTCTAGGCTTATGAAGAGGGCCTATTATGAAAAACAATCTAAAAGGTAAGACAGTCATCATCACAGGAGCATCCAGCGGCATCGGGAAGGCGATTGCTCTTACACTCGCAAAAGAAGAAGTGAATCTCGTTCTCGCCGCCCGACGGGAAGCACTCTTGCAGGAGCTTGCCAGTGAGTGCGAAAGTCTCGGCGCAAAGGCGATTGCCATCCGTGCCGATGTAACTCTCTACCCCCATATGGAAAATCTGGTAAATGAAGCGATCGATTTTTTCGGGAGCATCGATATCTGGATCAATAATGCTGGTGTCGGTGCATTTGGAAAATTCGACGAAGTCCCTCTCGAGATTCATGAGAAAGTGATCAAGACTGACCTCCTGGCGTACATCTATGGGACCTACGCCATCCTTCCTTATTTTAAGGAAATTAAAGAAGGAATGCTCATCAACATGATCTCTCTCGGAGGTTATGTTCCAGAGCCTTTTGCCGTAAGCTACAGTGCGAGTAAATTTGGATTGCGGGGATTTTTCGAAGCACTTCGAGGAGAGCTCATAGAGTATCCGGGAATCAAAATATGTAATGTAAGCCCGGCCTTCATCGACACGCCGGGATTGTCTCATGCTGCAAATTTCTTGGGAAAAAAGTTGAAACCAATTGCACCAGTCTTTGATCCTTTCAAAGTCGCTTATAAGGTAAAAAGTTTAATTAAAAGACCACGCAATAGAACGATGGTGGGGTACTCAGTATGGGGCGCAAGGATTCTCCACGGACTAGCTCCGGATCTTATCGTCAGGAAAATTTCACGGGGAGTTTTGAATTATTTGAGATGGGGATTAAAATCAGAGACAACGGAAGGAAATATTATAAGACCCGTTTTTGAAGGATCGACTGCTCACGGAGGGATGAAGAAAACTCCACCCCTCTGGAGATATCCGGCGATGAAAAAATATTTTTTACACTGACACTTTTTCTTTAAGTTTTTTATCCAGTTCTTCAATCACTAACGGATCAATCTTCGGCACAAGTCCCTGCGGATCCACCTGAAGTTTGAAATCCTGAGAGAAGTAAGACTTGAGCGCCGTTAAATCTCCCTGATAGATCTTTTTCACAACATCACTCTCAGTTGTCAGTCCGAAATAGGCCAGGATGGATTTCGAAAGTTGTGGCAAATAAGGGGCAAAGAAAGCTCCGATGACCAGAACATAAACGGTAGAGATCGCTATCGTCTCCTTCGCTTTTTCCTGATCAGTCTTAAATTCCGTCCAAGGCGCACGCTCGGTAATAAAAAGATTTACCTTGGATCCCAGTTCCAGAAGTTTATCCTGTCCCCTCTTGATCTGATAGGTATCCAGGAGCTCGTGATACTCTTTGATAAAATCTTTCACGACCTGTTCATGACTCTGGAAGAAAGGATCAAAAGTTTTCGCGGCCATGCCCTCCGGCCAGTTTTTGGCCGAAAACTTCATCGCGCGATTGATAAAGTTACCAATATTGTTGGCAAGTTCAGAGTTAATTTTGAGCTCCAGACCTTTCCAGGTGAAGCTTGAATCTGAAGTCTCAGGAATAAGGGACGTGAGATAAAAGCGAAGAGCATCAGAACCGAAGGTATTGATTGCTTCTTCAGAATCAACGTACCAACCTTTTGATTTAGAGAATTGCTTCCCTTCAAGATTCACGTACTGATTGGCCGGAAGTTCAGAAACGGGATTTACAAAACCGGTTCCAAGACACATCACCGGAAAAATGATGGCATGGAAAATAATATTATCCTTTCCGATAAAATTCACGATCGTGGTGTCTTTTGATCCCCACCAATCTTTAATGTAATCCTCGCCAGAACCTTCCAGATATTTCTTCGTGTTCGAGACGTAACCAATGGGAGCATCAAACCAGACGTAAATCTTCTTCCCTTTAGCATCATCCAGAGGAACATCAATTCCCCAGTCAAGATCACGAGTAATCGCGCGATCCACCAGATTATCTTTGGTGAGAGACTCAACGAAAGGAACAACATTCTTTCTCCAGAATGGCTTTCTTCCATCAAACCATTTCTGGAATTTTTCATGCATTTTAGAAAGCATCAGATACCACTGATAGGAATCGACAGCCATAACGTGCTTTGAGCCGCAGAATTTACAAACTGGATTGATCAGCTTCAGTGGATCAATCCACGTACCGCAATTCGGACATTCATCACCACGGGCCTCGGCATATTTACAAACGTAACACTCACCTTCAACGAAACGATCCGGGAGCATGTTCTTACAATCCTGACATTGAAGCTGCTTTTCAGCGCGCTTTTCAATCAGGCCCTTACCCAAAAGATCATTGAACCATTTTAGGGTTTCTTCCTTGTGATAAGGAGCAGAAGTCTGTCCAAAAAAATCAAAATGGATATCGTATTTGTCAAAGAGATCTTTGTGCGTTTTGTGCCACTCGTTTACATATTCCTGATAGCTTTTTTTCGCCTTCTGAGCGTTTTGCATGATCGCCACACCATGCTCGTCAGAACCGCTGATATGGATCGCTTTCACCCCCATAAGCTTCTTATGTCGAGTGAAGATGTCAGCGGGAAGGTAAACCCCTGCAATATGTCCGAAATGGAGGGGGCCGTTGGCATAGGGAAGCGCGGATGTAATTAGGTATTTCATATTTAGATGAATATACAAAGTAAGGTGTTTTTTGTCTTTTGATTTTGACTCTCTCACAGGGATTTTTTAAGCTGCACCCAATGACTATTTCCCTCTCGGGCCTCAATCCCGAACAACGCGAAGCTGCTGAGACTGTAGAAGGTCCCGTATTAATCCTTGCCGGTGCCGGCTCAGGAAAAACCCGTACAGTCACCTATCGCATCGCTCATATGCTGATGAATCTGCGCATTCCGGGGAAACAGATTCTGGCGGTCAGCTTCACGAATAAGGCCGCTGCCGAGATGAAAGAGCGTGTCTCCCATCTGGTTGAAGCTCGGATGAGAAAGGGAGTTACACTCTCTACGTTCCATTCACTTGGCATCCGTATTCTTCGCGAAGACATTCACCACCTGGGTTACAACAATCTCTTCACGATTTACGATCAGGCCGATCAAACCAGCATCATTCGCGAAGCTTTAAAAAACTATCGCTCAGATAAAACTTACGATCGCGGCATTGTGATGTCGAAAATCAGCCTTCTGAAAAACAACGGGATCTCTGCGGAAGATTTTCCGAAATCAAAATTCTATGATCCTGAAAATAACTACGATGGTGCTGCTGAGTATGTTTATCACTACTACCAGGACAAACTTCAGTTTTATAATGCTCTCGATTTTGATGATATTCTCTTTCTCGTCGTAAAACTTTTCCTGAGATTCCCTGAAATCGCGAAAAAATATTCTGAACGATTCAAGTACGTCATGGTGGATGAGTATCAGGACACGAACACTCTGCAGTTCGGTTTGATTCAGGCACTGACAAGTACCCATCAGAATATTTGTGTTGTGGGTGATGACGATCAGGCCATTTACGGTTTTCGTGGGGCCGACATTTCCAACATCCTGAACTTTGAAAAACAATACGCGAACACGAAAGTCATTAAGCTCGAAGAAAATTATCGATCAACTTTCCCCATTCTTGATCTCGCCAATCGCGTGATTAAGGAAAATAAAAACAGGAAAGAAAAAACCATGCGGACGGCGCAGATGGAAGGAATTCAGCCTCTCCTATGGGCCACGGGTGAGTCTGACCATGAAGCCGCTATGGTCGTGGAAGAGATTATTAAGCTTCAGTCCCACGGGGCCATGCTCTCGGATATTGCCGTCCTCTATCGTTCAAATACCCAGGTTCCACCATTCGAGGATCAGCTGCGGATGGGACAGGTTCCCTACACCATCATCGGTGGACAGAAATTCTATGAGAAAAAAGAAATCAAAGACCTCATCGCTTATCTAACTCTCATTCAGAACTTCCGTGATGAATTGGCCCTTCGCCGCGTCCTGAACGTTCCCAATCGTGGCGTCGGAACCGTAACACTGAATAAGAACCTGACTCTTGCCGGAGATCAGAAACGGCATCTGTATCAGATTCTTCAGGAACAGGAAGATCATGAAGGTATTACGAACTTCATGGGCATTATCAAAAAGTACCAGCGGGTATTTAATGAAAAGCCCCTGCTTCACGCCATCAATGATCTCGTCGAAGAACTTCATTATTATGACTTCATTGAAAAGAGTTACGATCAGGCGAAACTCGCACAGAGAAAGAAGGATGATGTAAAAAACTTCCTTCTTGCTGCTGACCGTTTCCAGGATCGCTACGGAGAAGAAGCTACTCTGAAAAATTTCGTTGAACGTCTCCTCCTTGCCGACGCACACGATAGCCAGGGTCCAGGTGACGGCTTCAAGAAAAACGAAGTCACCCTCATGACTCTTCATGCTTCCAAAGGGCTCGAGTTCGATAACGTTTTCCTGATCGGAATGGAAGAAGAGCTTCTTCCTCACAAGAAAACTATCGTCGATAATTCTGATATCAATGAAGAAAGACGACTCTGCTATGTCGGCATCACCCGCGCCCGCAAGAGACTCATCATGACCTACGCGAAAGAAAGAAAGATCTACGGCAAGATGATTCCAAGATTTAAGTCACGCTTCATCATTGAGCATACTGATTGCTTCCGGGAAGTAGACCGGACGAATTTTGGTGACATGTCTGAAGACGAAGTGAAAGACTTTAAGAAAAGCTTTTTTGGAAACCTCATGGGAACACTGAAATGAAACTGCTAGACCTCTTCACTGACTTTCATGGCTGGATAAGTGACAAAGACTTCATCTGGTGGCCATTTTCTTTTCTTCGTCCTGCTAAGAATGAAGTTATAACCATGAAACTCGTGTTTCTCATGACCCTTTGTTTTTCCGGTCTTGGTACTCTGATGTTTACCGCCTTTGCCATCGTTAACAATGTCTTCTCGCCATCATCCATGCTCCAGACTTTCCTCTTATCATTCACCGCCTTCCTCATCTGGTTCACTCTCGTCACGCGCACATTCTGGAATCGTCGCGCTCGTTCTCTCGCTTCCGTTCCGCGTATTTAGTCTGCAACGGAAAAAAAGGCCATCCTTGGCCTATTGATCCATCCTTGGAAGGCGTCTTCCTGACGGTATAATGAATTATGGTTTTTGAGTTGGTGGAGCAGTATCTTCGAGATCTTCCGGAATGGTATTACCTGAAGTGAAACCCGTAATCGTGTAACTACGTGGAAGATAAAATCCAAAAGTCAGGAAAGAGATCAGAGTTTCCTGTGGGCTTTTTTGTTCATACACGACGACTTTAGAAATACCGTCGAAACCGGCACGTCTCACTTCTTCATCGATAAATACTTCCTGGTGATCTGGCTCGATCCCCCAAAAGTAAAAATCTCTTTTCCCTTCAATGGAAACTTCTTTCCTATGAGCAGGGTTTCCGGAGAAAAGGACTGGAACTGAGTTGTTTGAGCGGAAATGAATTGTGGTGCAACCAACAAATGTTCCGACAAGAAAAATAAAAGAAATGAACTTCATATCTTCATTCTTGAGGTCGAATGCCGAGATGTCAAAAAAAATTTATGTGTGTCCGAAAGTCTGTTTCTTCTTTTCAATCATTCCATCAAGAGCTTTGAAGTGGTCCGATGATCGTTGGGTGATTCCCTGATAGGCAGCGACAAGTTCAAGATGCGAGAGGAGATCACTTTGCTCTCCATGAATGATCGCTTTTTTAGTCATTTGGAGGGCAATCGGAGGAAGTGAAACAAGTTCATCAACGATTTCTGAAGTTCGGGATTTTAGTTGATCTGGTAGGACCACTTCATTAACGAGTCCCATTTTTAGTGCTTCATCCGCGGAATAATTTCGGCATGTGAGGAACATTTCCATGGCCTTGCCATATCCAACGAGACGTGTGAGGAAGAATGCCCCTCCATCTCCGGGGACTAAACCAACCTTCGCAAATGTTTCTGCAAACACTGAATTGCTGGACGCAATTCTCAAATCACACATCGCTGCGAGATCACAACCCGCACCTACTGCTGCTCCATTTACCATGGCAATAAGCGGCGTATGCAGCTGAGAAATAGTCAGGGGAATTTGCTGAATGCCTGATTGATAAGTTTCACGAAGCTCATTCGATTCACCTGCAAACATGCCCGATTTGCCTTTCATGGCTTTAATATCACCACCGGCACAAAAGTTTTTCCCTGCACCAGTAATGACGATCGCTCTGATCGAGTTATCAAGGTCTGCATGCTTCAACACTTCAACCAACGCCTTCACCATGCCTGGAGAATAAGCATTACTTGCCTCTGGTCTGTTGAGTGTTATCCAGAGTGAGGACAAATTTTGTTCAACGATGAGGTCTTCAAATTTATTGAGATAATAATTCATACTTTTCCTGTGCTCTGAAAGGCCCTGAGAAATTTCGATTCTGTTGATCTTTGAACTTTACTCAGAATGAATGCTGATGCCTCTGCCAGTTTTTTAATATCCACACCAGTTTCGATTCCATATGACTTCAAGAGATACCACACGTCTTCAGTTGCCACATTTCCTGTAGCACCCTTAGCGTAGGGACAACCACCAAGTCCCCCAGAAGAGGAATCGAATGTGGAGATTCCGGCCTCAAGCGAGACCAGAATATTCGTCAAGGCCATGCCACGAGTATCGTGAAAATGCATGGCAGTTTTATCCAGCGGAATAGTTTTTAGAAAATCTTTCAGGTACTCACGAACCTGACCAGGAACGGCTACGCCGATTGTATCTCCAACGGAAACTTCATAGACACCAAGTTTTAGGAAACGTTCCGCCACTGAGATGAGTTTCTCAACGGGCATCTTTCCTTCGTAAGGACATCCAAAAGCAGTGGAAATATAACCACGCATCCTGATTTTATCTTTTCGCGCTTCCTGAACCACTTCCTGCATTCTCTCGAATGTCTCATCAATCGTGGCGTTGACATTTTTTTTTGTAAAGGAGTCTGATGTCGCACTGAAGAGAGCGATTTCCTTTACTCCAAGAGTTCGTGCTTTTTCGTATCCAAACATATTGGGAACAAGGCACGGAAAATTTGTACTCGCTAAACCCAGCTTCTCTTTAACCATCGTGAAGAGTTCGACAGCATCTCTCATTTGAGGAATCGCCGGTGGTTTAACAAAACTTGTGACTTCGATTGTCTGAAGACCCGCATCCTTTAGTAAGGAGATATAATGAAACTTATCTTCCGTCTCAAGCACGGACTTTTCATTCTGAAGCCCATCTCTCGGACCAACTTCAACAATCCGGACTTTTTGGGGAATACCCATCACTCCACCTCGGCAAGGATCACTCCACCTTGCACCAGCTCACCCGTTTTAAATATAATCTTTTTAACCATTCCATCTTTGTCAGCACGGATGGCATGCTCCATTTTCATCGCCTCAAGAATCAGAATTGTTTCGCCCTTTGCAACCGGACTTCCGACTTCTTTCATGATCTTGAAGATCTTGCCAGGCATAGGAGACAATAAGCTTCCTGCGCCGTGAGCGGCCTTCTTCAATTTCTTACCGGCGTCTGAAATTATGGCCTCGCTTCCCAGACACATGACGATCGTTTCTCCGTCACGGTTGGGAGATGAAGAGACTGCTTTGAATCGTCTCTCACCCTGGATGACCATTGTGCCATCCCGTTTTTCGAGCATTTCAAAACGGTACGCCTTTCCCTCATAAAGAAACTGAACTTTTCCGTTCTCTTTTTTAAAATCCTGAACGCTAACCTCAGTTCCATTAATTAAAAATTTCTTTTCCATGTTAGTTCCTGAACCCTGTGAGTTCGCTCCACGGATTTCTCAGAGTGATCTCACGACCATTTTTTGCCAGCTTCGTTTCAGAAAGTGAGATCGCACCAATCATCGCAGCCATGACATCTTTCTCAAGCGCCTTCGGTTTTAGATCTTCTTTGTGATCCGGAATAAAGTGCGTATGTGTATGACCAGACTGAAAATCTTTATGCGCAAGAATGCGCTTCAAATAATCTCTATTCGTTTTTACGCCCAAAAAAAGTACTTCATCGAGACTTTGAATGGTCTTACTGATCGCAAGCTTCCGGTCTTCACCCCACACGACCAGTTTCGCGAGCATTGGATCGTAATTGACACCAACATCTGTCCCATCAAGGAAGCCGCAATCAAGTCTCACATCTCTTAATGTTGGAACACCGATGCGTTCAATCCGACCAATCGTCGGCATAAAATTATTGTCAGGATCTTCAGCATATATTCTGCACTCGATGGCACTTCCCTTCTGCTTGATCTCATCCTGCTTAACCGGAAGTTTATCTCCCTGAGCAACCATGATCTGATATCTCACAAGGTCGTGGCCGGTTACCATCTCAGTTACCGGATGCTCCACTTGAAGCCTCGTGTTCATCTCCATGAAATAATAGCTGCCATCCTGGGCCATGATGAACTCTACCGTTCCAGCGCCACGATAATTAATGCCTTTGGCGATATGAACGGCCGTCTCACAAATTTTGAGACGAAGATCCTTCTCCATATTCGGAGCAGGGGTTTCTTCCACAACTTTTTGATAGCGACGCTGAATGGAGCATTCTCTCTCAAAAAAATGCAGATGATTTCCATGAGTATCAGACATCAGCTGCACTTCAATGTGACGGGGATTAACCACATACTTTTCGATGAGGACCTTATCACTTGAAAACGATTTCAACCCTTCAGATTTTGCGCCCTGAATGGATTCCAGGAGTTCAGAATCCTGATGAACAATTCTCATCCCTTTTCCTCCGCCACCAGCGGAAGCCTTGATGAGAACCGGATAACCAATTTTCTTCGCCTCTTTCATGAGATTTTCATCACTCTGATCATCCCCATGGTAACCAGGAGTCAGAGGAATATTGATTTTCTCCAGAGCTTTTTTCGAACCAATCTTATCGCCCATAAGGACAATGGATTCCGGAGTCGGACCAATGAAAACGATCCCATTGCTTTCAACCAATCGAGCAAACTCTTCATTCTCTGAAAGAAACCCATACCCCGGATGAATGGCATCAGCTTTGGACTTTTTTGCAATCTCCATCAACTTCTTTTTATTTAAATAGGTATCGGCCAGCGCCCCGGATCCCAGTGAATAAGATTCATCTGAATAAAGCGCGTGAGGTAAATGCTTATCGTCTTCTGCATAGACGGTAACAACTTCGATGCCCATCTCGCGCGCCGTTTTTAAAACTCTGAGGGCGATTTCGCCTCTGTTAGCGACTAATATCTTTTTAATTTTCATTTTTTTATCCATGCTGGCTTTTCTTTACTGAGTAGAGCGCGCATACCTTCCTGCCCTTCAGTGCTCACACGTCTTTCAGCAATCATCTGACAGGCCATATCTTCAGAACCTTTAAGATTCTTGACCACTCCCCGTACGAGCTTCTTCGCTTCTCTGGCCGCTTCCGGTCCAGCTGCCATGAAACGTTTCTCTAGTTCATGAATGCGGGCATCGAGTTCTCCCACTCCAACGACCTCATGAATGAGCCCCATGCGAAGTCCTTCTTCAGCAGAAAATCTCTCACCTGAGAGCATCCAGGCACGGGCATACGACTCCCCGATCTTAGAAATACAATACGGAGATATCACCGCAGGGATAAGACCAAGCCTCACTTCCGTAAAGCCAAGGAGAGCTTCTTTAACTGCAACTACATAGTCACAGACACTCACAAGTCCGACTCCCCCACCTAGGGCATGCCCATTCACACGGCCAATAACCGGAACTTCACACTCATTAATCGTTGAAAAAAGTTTGGCGAGACGTTTAGCGTCGGCGAAGTTTTCTTCTTTCGAATAATCCTTCATGGACTTCATCCAATTAAGGTCAGCACCCGCACAGAAAGAAGATCCTCTGCCGGAAAGAACAATCATCCGTGTTTTTTTATCTACGCTGGAAAAAGCAGTAATTAATTCTTCAATCAATTCAGCATTGAAGGCATTGTGAAGTTCTGGTCGGTTTAACCAGATTCCCTTCACGCCATCTTTCTCGATCACTTCAAGGTGTTTCATCATTACATCCTGAAAACACCCCAACGTGGGTCGGGGAATTCTTCGTTGTGGGCAACACTAAGGCAAAGCCCCAGGATATCCCTTGTTTGTACCGGATCAATCACACCATCATCCCAGATCCTTGCGGATGAGTAATAAGGAGAGCCCTCAAGTTCATATTTATCAAGAATTGGTTTTTTGAAATCAGCGATCTCTTTTTCAGACATCGCTTTTTTACCGCCGTCCTGTTTTACAGTAACGAGAACATTCGCAGCTTGCTCGCCACCCATGACGGAGATGCGGGCATTCGGCCACATGAAAAGAAATCTTGGACCGAACGCTCTTCCACACATGCCGTAATTTCCAGCACCGAAAGAACCACCGATCATGATCGTAAATTTTGGAACTTTAACAGTAGAAACGGCTGTGACAAGTTTGGCCCCATTTTTAGCAATGCCTTCATTCTCATACTGTTTCCCGACCATAAAGCCGGTGATGTTTTGGAGGAACACTAAAGGGATTTTTCTTTGCCCGCAGAGCTCAACAAAATGAGCCCCTTTAAGTGACGATTCTGAAAAGAGGATGCCGTTGTTAGCGACAATCCCAACCATGTAGCCATGAATCTTAGCGAATCCACAAATGAGCGTTGATCCGTACTTCTCTTTGAATTCCTGAAACTCGGAACCGTCGACCAGTCTCGCGATAATTTCTCTCACATCGAACGGCTTTCTTGTGTCGTGAGGAACAATCCCGTAAACCTCATCCATCGGATAAAGAGGTGGTTTCACTTCTTCTCTGATGAACTTGCCCGGATGCTTTGGTTTATAGTTAAAAGTTGCGACAATATTTCTCGCAGTCTCAAGAGCTTCTTCTTCTGTTTCAGCAAAATGATCAGCAACACCAGACTTCGATGTGTGAACTTCCGCTCCCCCCAAATCTTCGGCACTCACTTCTTCTCCGGTTGCGGCCTTCACCAGTGGTGGACCTCCCAGAAAGATAGTGCCATTGCCTTTCACAATAATTGTTTCATCACTCATCGCCGGAACGTAAGCACCACCTGCCGTACATGATCCGCAAACAACGGCGATCTGAGGAATACCGAGAGCCGACATGTTGGCCTGATTATAAAAAATTCTTCCAAAGTGTTCTTTATCCGGAAACACTTCATCCTGTTTCGGAAGAAACGCCCCGCCTGAATCCACGAGATAGATACAAGGAAGTTTATTCTCAAGAGCAATCTCCTGAGCTCGCAGATGTTTTTTCACCGTGAGAGGAAAATACGTTCCCCCTTTTACCGTGGCATCGTTAGCAACAAACAAACACTCGATCCCATGAACGAGGCCGATTCCCGTTACCATGCCGGCGCCAGGAACATCTTCTTCGTAAACCCTGTCTCCAGCTAGTGCTGATAATTCTAAGAAAGGAGATCCTTGATCGAGAATTTTCTCGATACGCTCACGAGGAGGAAGTTTTTTACGAGCTTTGTGTTTTTTGACGGCCTCATCTCCGCCACCAAGTTTCACCTGATCAATTTTTTTCCGAAGCTCCTGAGCAAGGCCTTTGTGAAATTCCACATTCTTCAAGAATTCAGGAGATTTCGAATCGATATGAGAGGCCAGAGCGTGCATGATGAACCGCCATTTTGGTAATAAAACTAACGATTTAGTCTAAACTGAAGGGAATGGTTGGACAATGTTTTGGGCTCAGCGATAGAGCGAGAGATTGTTACCCAAAAGACCATTCTGGAAGTACTGCAGATACGCCTTGAGTATTGGGTCCTGATTAGAAGTTTCGGTCGTCATTTCTCCGGTTTCCCAGTCATACACAAAGCTCGTCTGAGGACCGTTTTTCGACAATTTTAAGACCTCTTCCCGGGACACAAAGAGATAGTCCTGACCGTCAGCATAGTAGAGTGCGTAGCCAACATCACCGGAGAGCATGCTGACACCTGTCGCAGCCATTTCCTCACTGGAAATTCCCGCCAAATCTAAGATCGTTTTAGGAATATCCGCATGTTGTGTAACTTTATCGGTGTTCATCCCCTCAAATGAAAATTCCGGAGAATATATCAAAAGGGGAACGCGATATCTCCCAATCTGATTCTGATACTTTCTAGATTCGAGTTTTGAAGTGTGATCACCCGTGATGAGAAAGATAGTATTTTTGAACCACGGCTCATCTTTCACTCTTTCAAAAAAATTTCTGAGTGAATCATCAGCGTAACCGATACTTTCATGGATCTCGAGAGATCCTTTAGGGAATTTACCTTTGAATTCTGGGGGAATCGAATAAGGCTGATGAGAACTTAAAGAAAAAAAGCCTGCAAGGAATGGCTCTTTTACTGACTTAAGTTCATCAGCAAAAAACTGAAAGTAAGGCCCATCATAAATCCCCCACTGGCCATCAAAGTCTTTTCCAAAGGGATAATCATTCTTAGAAAAATATTTATCGAATCCATGCGCGAGACTGAAAGCTTCAAAGCCCATCGTCCCTTTCGCTCCTCCGTGGAAGAACAAAGTTGAGTAACCATTGTCTTTCATCAGTTTCGGCATGCAGACAAATTTATTTCCCTGAAAAGTCGATGTACTGATTGGCTCGTCGAGGAGAGCAGGCAGCCCACATAGCATCGCCGGTAGCGCCTCGATGGATCTTTTTCCATTTGCCATGTGATAAGGGAAGAAAAGTGATTTCGCTTTGAGTTCCTGGAGAAAAGGCATGAGACCTTTGTCCATATACTCCAATGAAAAACTTTCCATGATAATGAGAACAATGTTTTTGTGACCTGAAACGGTCTTGGAATTCCGGAAGTCTCTCTTTTTGATAATTATTTCAGCGACTTCTTTTTCGTCTTTGAAATATGAGAGCTTATTGATGGATTTATTCTTGAGAGTTCTGAGAAAATGATACGGACTATTCAGGACCAGGTGCCCCAGCTCATTTTTCCCCTGAACAAATGCAGATTGGACGTTTATTGATTTATGCTGAATTCCCCCTCTGATGCCGACAAATGCAGCTCCCAGAAAAAGAATCGATGAGATGCCATAGACAACAGGACGAATCGCTTTGTTATTCAGCCGGAACAATTTACGATCAAGAAAATAAAGTCCCGCGCATAACAACATCGCACCTACTGGTAAATACCAGTAATACAAAAACATCTGCGGCAGCTGAGCAAAGATATCTTCGGTCACAACAAAGAGATCAAACGAGAGTCTCTTACCCATGAACAGGAAAAGTTCATAGTCATCTAGTGAAATAACGATCGCAGCGAAGTTGAGAAACACGAAAAGGAATCGCTCTATCCCTTGATAAACTTTGTTTCTCCAGGGAATCAGGCCCATTAGAATGACAGGAGCATTCACGAGACAGATCGCCGCAATATCAAATCGAATTCCTAACAGGAAACTCTGGATAATCTCTTCCTGATGAAACTGTCGATAAATGTTCAAATGATAAAAGTAGAAACCTATTCGAATAAGTGAATAGCAGACGAGCAAAAAGAAAAAGCGCTTAAGTAAACGCGTGTGAAAAGTACTCAATAGCATTTCTCTTATTATGCAAAAAAAAAGCCCACATTGCTGTGGGCTTCTTAAAAAAATGGAGGGTGCATCTTGCTATTCTGACACCAAGTGACCCTGGCACTACCTTCGCCGCAAGTGAGCTTGACTTCCAGGTTCGAGATGTTACTGGGTATTTCCTCACCGCTATCGACACACC
>JBKJNQ010000005.1:0-31450 GCA_046593575.1 Bacteriovoracaceae bacterium | reverse complement strand
TTCGAGGGAACCGTCACAAGTCCGAGTCTCATTGTCGAAGAAGGCGTTATCTTCCACGGAATAACGAAAATGAAGCGATTTTAATTGCAGTAATTTTTAAGCTTTAGCGGGATTTTCGTCAAGGATTTACAGGGCTATTTTTTGTCTTTCATTTTCGTTATTCCGTGGAAGATAACGCCTTCTTCGACAATGAGACTCGGACTTGTGACGGTTCCCTCGAAACGCGCTGGGCGTCTAATCTCCACCCGGGACGAAGCTTTGATCGTTCCCTTCACGGAACCAGAGATAATGACAATGTTTGCGTTGATGTCGGCGTTGATGACAGCGCCCTCGGATATAATGAGGGTGTCATTGGAGAAAATACTTCCTGTAACAAAGCCCGCGATCCGGACGGTGCCGCTAAAGGACAGATTTCCTTCAAATTTGCAGCCTTCTTCGATGATGGCACAAATATCGTTCTTACGGGCCAAGCGTCCTCCAGGACAATTACTTCATCAGATAACCAAATATATCATTGAATTCAGCTTCGTTGCTAAATTTGATGGTGATCTCGCCCGCTCCATTCTTCTTCGATTTCAGATTGAAGTGGTAGCCGGTCTTTTGCTCAAGCTTGTTTCTTAGCTGTGTGTATTGCTCTGCGATGAATTTGTTGACCGCTCCGGTCTTCTTCGCAGGCTTCTTAGAATTTTTCGCCAGCTCTTCCAGTTCGCGAACCGAAAGATTTTTCGTGATCACTTCATTTGCCAGACGCTTAACCGTCTCATCATCGCCGATGGCGCAAAGAACTTTGGCGTGGCCAAACGAGAGCATGTCTTTTTGAAGAGACACGATAACGTCTTTGGGAAGTTTCAGGATGCGGAGAAAATTCGCGATCGTGGAGCGCTCTTTTCCGATTTTTTTGGCGACTTCTTCCTGGGTAAGTTCAAACTCATTCATGAGCTGAAAATAGGCGAGAGCTTCTTCCACGCAATTGAGGTCAGCGCGCTGGACGTTTTCAATAATCGACATCACCATTGCGTCCCGCTTGGTCGCGCGCTTGATGATGACCGGAACCTTCGAGAGACCCGCGAGCTTAGAAGCACGGAATCTTCTTTCGCCGGCAATGATCTCAAACATGCCGTCTTTCTCAATCACGAGAAGCGGCTGGATCACTCCATTTTCTTTGATGGATTCAGAAAGTTCGAGAAGATCTTTCTCTTTAAAAATTTTCCGTGGCTGGCCTTTGTTGGCGACCAGTTTTTCCACGTCAACAAGCATCGGTTGAGTTTCGATACGGGTTTCAATCCGCGGTTCTATAGGGGCATGTGAATCCGAGTGTAAACCCGGGTGTCCGCCGAGGAGAGCTGCCATACCTTTACCAAGCTGTGGTTTATTCTTTTGCATACTCATCGCTCCTATTGATTGACCTGATAGTCTTCGAATTTTGGAATTTGTGTCGTTACGGGTGCCGGACGTTTTTCCGATTTAAGAATCACTTCGCGGGCGAGAGACAGGTAAGCCTCGGAGCCTTTTGAAGTAATGTCATAAAGAATGATCGGCTTACCAAAGCTCGTGCACTCAGAAAGTTTTACGTTTCTAGGAATGATCGATTTCAGGATGTCGTCTTTAAAATGAGTCATGAGATCGTTCGCCACGAGCTTGCATAAATTATTTCTCGAGTCGTACATCGTGAGGAGAATCCCCTCGAGAGCGAGCTTCGGATTAAGCGATGCTCTGATCAGGCGAACTGTGTTCAGGAGCTGAGCAAGTCCTTCCATGGCGAGATATTCAGTCTGCATCGGAATGAGATACGTGTGAGCGGCCGAAAGCGCGTTCACCGTCAGAAGATTAAGCGAGGGTGCACAGTCGACGATGATGTAATCATATTTGTGAGCAATCGACTCGAGAGCAGTCTTCAGTTTTGATTCGCGAGCGAACATGTGAACGAGTTCAAGTTCAGCACCCACGAGATCATTGTTCGAAGGACAAAGATCCAGGAGAGGAAGCTCTGTCTGATAAATACAATTTTCGAAACTCTCTTCATTAATAAGAGCGTGATAGACGTTCGCTTTGGAAAACGTATCTTTCTCAATTCCCAAGCAAGAACTGGCGTTCCCCTGAGGATCCAGATCGATCAAGAGTGTGCGCTTTTCTGCTGCGGCGAGGCACGCGCTTAAGTTGACAGAAGTGGTCGTCTTTCCGACTCCACCTTTTTGGTTAGCAATCGCAATGATTTTAGCCATTTAGTTCCTGCTTTAGATGTTTCTGAGTGGTTAATTTTTAGAGAAAATCCGAGAGTTTGACAAGGTATTTAGGTGTTCCACGTGGAACATTCTTCGAACTAAAACTTACAAGGAAACGCTGCTGTGTGCCGGGAACGCTGATCTCTTGGTTTTCTCTCAGTTTCCAGTCGCTAAGCTTCGTTAGCGAAGACCCTTCCAGCTCCATAAAGTTCGGGCCCTTGTAGAAAAACACCGCAACATCATTTGTTGAGCGATGAATGTTGGGAAGATAGTCGATAACGGTTCCGACTGCTTTGAAAGTTATCGTCGCCTTTTTATCAAAGAAGAAATCTTCCAGGCGAGAATGAACAAGTTTTACGTTCGTAAGACCCAATTCTTCGGCAATGAGCTTTACGGCATCGACCTTCTTTCGTTTACTCTCGACACCAACAAACTGAACATCCGGAAGAAGTTTCGCCAGGGGAAGAATGGGAAAGCCGCCCCCAAAACCGACGTCTACCACCAGCTTGGTTTTTGCGACTTCGGCCTTAAAGTACTCCGACTGGAGATAAGGGTTTATCGAATCAAGAATTTGCTTATGGTAAAACTCATCCGGATCGAGAATGTTGGTGAGATTTAGACCCGCCAGCTTGGTTTTCAGGACGTGTAGATAACGGATGGAAAAATCGAGCATCAAAGCGCCTTTGCCGCCACAACGGCGAGAGTCGCTGGGCGAATGCCATCAATGAGCTTCAATTGTCCGAATGTCTCTGGGCGAATCCGCGAGATCCTCTGCTTACATTCAAAGGAAATATTGCCTGAGCCGACGATCTCTTCCCAGTTTACTCTCATGGCATCCATCTTCTTCAGGCGCTCATTCTGGCCGTCAGACCGCTTGATATATCCATCATATTTCTTCGAAATTGCGACTGTTCGGACCAGGTCATAACTAAGCCGCAGTTGGTGTGCCTCAAGCACTTTCTCGAGGGTAACAACTGGGTTTAACCACGCCTGGCGAAGGAGTTCTGAGACCGAAAACCTGCGAACAAGCTTCTGCAGATCCCCTTCTCCCGAGAGCTCTTTCAACAATTGAGATGTTTCCGGGATCATCGTTTCATCACAGAATTTCACCAGGAGCTCATAGCTCTCGAGGAAATCTCGCTGATACTTATCGAGCTCTGTATTGAGAAGAAGCTGTTGGCGATAAGGCGCCATTCTCATCACGGTATTGTCTTCACGGATGAATAATCTGTTTTCAGAGCGAGCAGTGAAAAGTCGATAAGGCTCATCCCGGGTATTTGAGGTCAAATCTTCGATCATCACCCCTATATAAGACTCATGCCTACTCAAAACGAGCGGCTCGAGGCAAAGAAGGGCCAATGAAGCATTCACCCCGGCGATATAACCTTGACCGGCGGCCTCTTCGTAACCGGAAGTCCCATTTACTTGTCCCGCAAAGTACAAACCAGGAAGTTGCTCATGCTCAAGTGTGATCTTTAAATCTGTTGTGTCGATGACGTCGTATTCAACTGCATAACCATAAACTTCTATTTGGGCGTTCTCTAAACCTTCCATCGACCGGACATAGGCCTCTTGCACATCTTTCGGGAGAGATGATGAGATTCCCGAGGGATAAACGGTGTTGAGATTGAGGCCTTCTGGTTCGATGAAGACATGATGAGATGATTTATCTGGGTAGCGGAAGGCCTTATCTTCAATCGAGGGACAATATCTGGCGCCCACGCCCTGAATCTGGCCATTGAACATCGGTGATCTTTCGCGATTGAAGCGAATAATCTCCATCGTTGTGGCATTCGTATGAGCAAGATAACAAGAAACCTGCTCTGCCTCTCTCGTAAACGGGAGATTCAGGCAATGAAAGTTCCGAACCGTGGAATCCGATGGCTGCTCTTCGAGTTTCGAATAATCAATCGAGTCTTTATTCAATCTCGGAGGAGTTCCCGTCTTAAACCTCTGAGGGCGAGTCTTAATGGAGGACAATAAATCCTGGAGGCCAGAAGAAGGTTCGACCCCAAATCTTCCGCCAAGAGTTTGCTCACTTCCCGTATGAAGTTTCCCATTTAAGAAGGTACCCACAGTCATGATGATTTTGGTGGACCTATAGGACCCAAAAGCCGTTTTCACCTCGAAACCTGGCGAAATACTCAGTACCTTCTCCCGAATCACAGTGATGTTGGGAATAGTTGCAATCAGCTCTTCGGCCTTAATGGAATAGAGCTCTTTATCGATCTGAACGCGGCTGGACTGAACAGCAAAACCTTTGGAGTCGTTCAGAGTGCGGTACTGGATCCCCGCTTTGTCAGCGAGAATCCCCATGAGTCCACCAAGAGCATCGAGCTCGCGGACCACTTGTCCCTTACCGACTCCGCCAACGGAGGGGTTGCAAGGCGCAGACCCAAGGCCCACTCCGGGAATGGTGATGATGGCAACTTGAAGATGAAACTGGGAGGCGATGTAGGCCGCTTCGATGCCGGCATGTCCACCGCCCACCACGATGATGTCGTATTTCATAATTTGAATTGTTCCACGTGGAACAAATTACTTTCCGATGCAAAAATTATTGAAGATCGAATTTAAAACCTGCTCGGGGGAAACTATACCTATGACTTCTGAAATGCAATGCCCCAAGGTGTTTAATTCAGAGGAGAGAATCGCCACATCGCTCTCTGTTTGCGCCAGTTTATAGTATGTAGACAGAATTTGTTGACCCTGTAATATCAGTGCTTTGTGACGGTGTAAAAGCAGTGGCTGGTTAGCAATGGCGGCTAGATATTTTTTATTTACACCCGCTTCAAAATCTTGAACCCATTTGCGGCCATCTTGGGTAAGAGCAATCGCCCCTATAGAACCAAGCTGTGGGAAGCGAGTAACAATCTTCTTTCGGGCCTCTTCAAATCCCGCTAGATCAGCATGAGTGAAGTAAATGCTGTCGAACTTATCCTTAAGAAGCTCAGCGAAGCCGTCATTCATCTCAAAGGGATTCACGAGAAGAACTTTATAGAAGCCGTGGGAAAGTTTTTTCTTCGTTCGGCGCACACCTTCTGCTTCGATTAAATCTTCTGACTCTCTCATCCCTGCCGTATCAACCAGCTTGTACCGAACACCCACAACCGAGAAATATTCAGAGAGATAATCTCTCGTTGTTCCGGCAGTTGAGGAAACAATCGCCCTCTCTTCGGAAAGGAGGAAGTTAAAGAAGGAGCTTTTCCCTGCGTTCGGAAGTCCTACGATCACGATCTCCGGCTGAATGAGATTAGCGTTCTGGTTTTCTACGCGTTTGGCGAGTGAAGAAAACTTTTTTTCGAAGTTCTCAAGTGAGTCGAGAAAATATCTACGGGCGGCCTCTTCTCCAATGTCGTCTGAAAAATCAATCGATAGCTCGAGAGAAGATTTATGAATTAAATAGAGCTCCCACAGTTCAAGATAAATCTCATGAAGATTTCCCGAGAGAAGGGAAAGTCCCTGATCAAGAGCATAGGAAGAATTCGCATTGAGGAAAAGATCAAGGCCCTCAACTTGCGATAGATTAAGCTTCTTGTTTTTCATCGCGCGGTAAGTGAACTCACCGGGGGCCGCAAGACGGAGGCCACCCTCTTTCACCAAGAGATTGATGATCCGTTCGGTGTTAAGCGTGTTCCCGTGAACAGAAAGTTCAACGATGTTTTCACCATTGTAACTTTTCGGGCCTTCGAAATAGGTGAGGCAGACTTCGTCGATGGTTTGCCCCCGTAGAACCAGGCGGGTGAAGTAAACCCGGCGTGGTTCTATAGGACCAGAAATGCTGAAAAACGATGCTAATTGATTGAAATCTTTAATGCCGGAGATCCGGATGACTGCCAAAGCTGCATTTGCGTGATTACACGTACTGCAGGCAATGATCGGGTCATCCGAATACAGAAACTTCATACAGTGGCGAGCTTAGTACTCTTGCCGGTGTTTTTGAAAACGAGAACCTGTTGAAGTATTCCGAACAAAGTAGAAACGAAAATATAAAGGCAAAGTCCTGACGGAAGATCCTTCATGATGAAGCCGAAAATAAGCGGCATGAACATCATGATTTTTCTCTGAACAGGATCAGAGATCGTGTTCGGTGTCAGCTTCTGCTGAAGGAACATCGCCCCCGTCATCAGCACGGGAAGGACAAAATACGGATCTTTATTCGAGAGATCTTGAAGCCACAAAATAAATGGTGCATCCACCAGCTCGACTGCTGAATAAAGAACTTTATAGAACGCAAAGAAGACCGGCATCTGAAGAAGAAGGGGAAGGCATCCGCCCATAGGGTTTGCCCCAGACTTCTTGAAGAGCTCCATACTTTCTTTCTGAAGGCGGGCCGGATCTTCCTTATATTTCTCGCGGATTTTCGTGAGTTCGGGCTGAACTTCCTGGAGTTTTTTCATCGAAACTGTCGATTTCCACTGGAGAGGGAAAGTAATCAGTCGAATGAGAAGAGTCAGAAGGATGATCGAAACACCGTAATTCGGAAAAAACTTATAGAAAAACTGAAGGCCCTTCAGAATCCAGACCGCAAAGAAACCCCAGATCCCGAAATCAACGGAGTTCTGGAGATTGTGCCCGAGGCTTGAGAGGTAATTGTATTCTTTCTTAACGAAAACCGCGTGAAAACGAAGAGAGTTATCGCCCTTGGTAGAAAACATAGAAAGAGTGGAATCCGGATTCGACTTATAAAGAAGAGACGTCTCTTTATCGAGAGCGATAGCGAAAAGATGATAGTTAAAATCAATTCCCGCCCACTTGATCAGACGGTCACCATTTTCATCTTCGTTCAGTTCTATATTAATGAGTTTGTCTGTATAGACAGAGAAAATCCGGTGCTGTTTGTTTTCGAGTGCTTTCTTCTCACCCTTAAAGGTGAAGCGATACTTGAAAGGATTCGGCGAGGTGAGCGTGAATGTGGCCACACCCTTTTCATCAACACCCGTGGTGAGGGTCGTGTCTGATTCAGCATTGTGAAACTTGGTTTCATCTACACGCTGAAACTGGATGGGCGCAAAGCCCTTCCCAAAATCAAACTCGACCTGGGCAGGTGCCTTCACCCCGGCGAGATCAGAAAAACTACTTTTTGCCTGGGGATTCTGAAAATTTACGAAAGCGAGAGTGTTTGTGAATTCTGCAACGACACCGTTATTGTTAACGGAAAAAGTCTCAGTTGCAGCTGGTTCTATAGGACCACCTTGGGCAACGGTCGAAGTGTTAGTTGTCGCCGTAGGGGCAGTCGTTGAAACCGCGACTGGCTCTACAGGGGCAGCTGATTTTTTCGGAAGGAAATAATACTGCCAACCAAAGAGAATGAGACCGGAAAGAACGACGGCCAATAAAGCGTTACGCTGGTCAGAAGAACCCATGAAATACTCCAAAAATTCCGCGGCTTAAGGAACGGGGTCGTACCCGCCGGGATGAAAAGGATGACACTTGCAAATTCGTCGACTTGAATACCATAAAGCACGGGGTAAAGAAAACTTCTTAAAGCAGCCGCGACTATATTCGGAACAGGTCGGTTCAAAGCGGCAATTGTTCCCGAGAAGCGGCGAGAGAAAATACTGATAAAATCGAATGAGAAGGTCGGCCAGGGTTTTCATTTTTTTCCCTGGAGTCCTTTAAAAAGTTTAGCGAAAGCCTTGAGAAGCTGCTCTTCGCTTTCTGGTTTTTGAATAATCACAAAAAGTACGTCGAGGGGAACCGCGATAAGTTCAGGATGAAGCCGGAACTGTTCCTTCATTATTCTTTTCAGCCGATTTCGATCATGGGCCTTGCCAATTTTTTTGGAAATGCTAAAACCGATTCTGATATGGGGAAGATTGAGGCGAGAAACGCGGGAGTAACATATAAGAGGGTGAACAAAGCCTTTTGAGCTCTGTTCACGCAAATATTCAAAATCTATTTTCTGGGTAAGTTTGTGAGATTTCGGAAAGCCAAAAGCGGCAGGAATCATCTCAAAAATTACTTAGTTCCTGTCGAAACAGTAAGGTTTTTGCGACCTTTAGCACGACGGCGAGCAATGACCTTCTTTCCACCAACAGTAGACATGCGAGCGAGAAATCCGTGATCGCGCAGACGCTTGAGTTTCTTAGGTTGCCATGTTCTTTTCTGCATACTCATATTGAAGTCCTTCTTAGAAGTAGCTTTGTAAATTTTGGGAAGCACATAATTACAAGATTTACCCCTACGGGTCAATAAGATTTGTACGTTATAACATGTTCAATCTTTAGAGTAAGTAGATGTAAGAGGCCCAACGTTGATTAACGTCCAGTGCCCCTGTTAATACCATCCTAACTTTTTAACTCGGCTAAATGACATTTATATAATGACTCAAAAGTTTCCTTTTAATCATTTTCTGAAACTGGACGGACTCTCTGAGAGCGCCGCTTCCAAACCGGTGAACCACATGGCCCATCCAGTGATCATTGAAAAGACGATTAAGGCGATTGAGGTCGCTCCCCTCTCTAAGGCAGCTCCGGAGTTTTCAAGTGAAGAGCTGAAAACCACCACCGACGCCCTTCTGGACCAGATCCGGAACCTGATCAACCCGAATAAGTTCCACGCTTACTTTGCTTCGAGCTTTACCGTCGCTTCCATCCAGGAAGAGGTTGTGGAGTTTGTCGTAACGACCAACTTCATTAAAAACATGATCGAGATCCATTACACAGACGCCATTAAAAAGGCGCTGTTTGAAATTCTTGGTAGAAACTACAACATTTCACTTCAGGTGATCGGGTCGACCGCTTCCAATAGCTCAAATACTGAAAACATCCTCAGAAGAGACGCAAAAAGAGTCGAGACTCCCAAGCAGGCCACATTCTTTATCGAAGAGCTTGAGCCTACCAAAGAAGACCTGATGAAAACGGTGGATTCGAAAGTTATCGAACACCTTAACTATTCTCCCAATGTCCAGGTCGACGTGACGAAGAATTTTGAAAACTTCATCATCGGACCATCTAACAATATGGCGTGTGCAGCTTCGCTTGCTGTTGCCCGCGAGCCGGGAAAAAATTATCCCGCCCTCTATATCTATGGGAATTCCGGCCTGGGTAAAACCCATCTGATTCACGCTATCGCCAATCACATTCAGATGACGAAGCCGCATCTCCGTATTTGCATCACGTCTGCCAATCGCTTTATGAGTGAGATGGTCGATGCTATGCAGATTAATAAAATTTTTGATTTTAAGCGGAAGTATATTGAGCAAACAGATGTCCTCATTATTGATGACATTCACGAGCTGAAGAACCGTACCGGCACCCAGAATGCTTTCTTTGATATTTTCAATGAACTCATGTCCCGCGATAAGCAGCTCGTCTTCACTTCAGACAAGCAGCCAAAAGAGATCGAGGGCATTGAAGAGCGTATCAAGTCCCGCCTTTCTTCTGCTCTGCCGGTAGAGGTTCAGCAGCCGGATCTTGAAACACGTATCGCCATTCTTAAAAAGAAAGCTGTCGAAAGAGATATCTACCTCAGTCCTGATGTTGTGAATCTCATCGCAAAATGCGTGAAAAGTAACATCAGAGAGCTTGAAGGTTGCCTGGTTAAGCTGGGTCTCGTGACTTCACTTCTTAAAGTCGACATTGATCTCGAAGTAGCTAAAGAGCACTTGAAGCTCAACGAAGAACTCGAAAACCAGAAAAACATCACGATTGATTCAATTGCCAAGACTGTTGCGGGCTATTACAAAATTCCGATTGGAGACCTCCGTGGCAAGGCCAAGACGAAAGAAGTAACACTACCGCGCCAGGTTTCCATGTATTTGGTGAACAAGCTCATTAAGCCAACCTTGAAGGAAAATGGGCAATATTTCACGGGTCGGGATCATTCCACAGTACTTCACGCTATCAACACGATCAAAGATCGCATCAAAACCGAGTCACTACTTGCTCAGCAAGTTCTCGACATCGAAAAATCACTGTAATTTGAAGAGTTCCTAACAATTCAACAGAACTAAATGTTAATGGACTCCTTTCCACAAATTGTTTGTCCACATTGTGGAGAGATTTGTGGAAACGTTTTTCAGAAATGATCGTGTTTATAAAAAAGTTTTCTTGATTGCCTTGCGCACAATGGGAATCCC
Organism: Bacteriovoracaceae bacterium; assembly: GCA_046593575.1. Classification (GTDB taxonomy): domain Bacteria; phylum Bdellovibrionota; class Bacteriovoracia; order Bacteriovoracales; family Bacteriovoracaceae; genus Peredibacter. The sequence goes on along the minus strand of JBKJNQ010000005.1, from coordinate 21,145 downwards.
TGTTGATGGCCGTGGATGAACCTAACTAAAGCGCACCTGAAGATGGTGATATACGAACAAGGAGTTTTTCTCTCTGACACCATACGTGGAACACTTTAGGAAAATTTAAGGTTAACTCTTGAATATTGCTCATCGCACTCAAAACTATCCACACCATCCCGGCTAATAAGAATAAAGAATCTAAAAGAATATATATAAGAGCTGTTTTGGGGAAAAGAAACAGCATGAGCTTCCCTTGAACATCTGAGGGAGAAAAGTTAAAACCTTGGTCTCATCTAAGGAAATTTCATGAAGCTGACAATTCCATCACAGGTTCTAAGAGAAGCTATCAATAAAGTTTTATCAGTCGTCGATAAAAAGAACTCACGTCCCATCCTGACGAACTGCCTTTTAAAAACTTCTGGAAATAAACTCGAGCTTATTGCAACTGACCTGGAAGTTTCGGCTAAGATAATTCTTGATGCTAAAATTGAAAAAGAAGGCAGCTTTTGTATCAACAGCAAAAACATTGCTGAGATTCTGAGAGAGCTTCCGAATGATGAAGTCGTGATGAGTGTTGATAACACAAACCTTTTAAATCTCACTTGTAAGAATATTAATTACTCACTTTTAATAACCAGTGCAGAAGAATTTCCTCAGCTCACTTTTCAGAACCAGAGTTCTGAATTCCGGCTTAAAACGAAACAGATTTCCCATATCATCAATAAAACTTCTCACGCGATTTCTACTGATGAAACGAGACTGTACCTTAATGGTATTTATTTCCAGCTTTCTGATTCTAAGCTTCGTGCTGTGGCCATCGATGGTCATCGTCTCGCACTTTTAGACACTCATGAATTTATCGGGGAAAACAAGTTCCTGGTAGACGGTGTGATTGTTCCTAAAAAAGGAATCAGCGAACTCAAAAAAATTGCTGACTCTTATCCGGAAGACGAGGTTTCTATCTCCCTGGACGACTCCTTCATGTTCGTGAATGCACGAAATGAGTACTTTCTTTCGATTCGCCTGATTGCCCGTGAATATCCAAAATATCAAACGGTCATTCCTGCTAAAACCACCAATCGCTTCCATATCGATCGCAACGCCATCTTAAATGCCGTTAAACGCATTAAGATCCTCTCGAATGAGAAAACTAACGGCATCAAGCTGAACATTAATAAAAACGAATTGGTGATCTCTACGAACCACCCAGCACTTGGTCAGGCATCTGAAAATTTGCCGATCACTTATGATGGCAAGCCCACTGAAATTGGTTTCAACGCTAAATATCTCACTGAAAGCCTTTCTGTTCTCAATGAAACAGACGTCACCTTTGAGTTTAATAACGAGTTGAGCCCGGTAGTTATTAAGGCGGAAGATATTCCGGAATTCCTTGGCATTATTATGCCTCTGAAGCTTTAGTGGATGGATTTTGGAAAAGTTAAGAAATTACAGGCGCAAAATTTCCGCAATCTCACTTCTACCGTTTTTGAATTTACCTCTGGCATAAATTGTATTTTTGGCCAAAACGGTAACGGGAAAACAAATCTTCTCGAAGCCGTTCACCTTCTCACCAACAAAAAATCTTTCCGTAAAAACACTGGTTTTGCCCAGATGATCGACATCGAGGGTGGACAGTCTCAACTCATCCTTCAGTCTGCTTTTGAAAAAGAAGGCGAACTGGTTTCTTATTCCTTACGAATGGGAGAGGCGCTCGAAGAAAGATTTATCAACAGCTCTCCGGTAAAAGCCAAAACACCCTCTACCTCTGTTTTTATTAATCCCTTTGATTCTTATTCCTTTCACACCAGCAGCACCTTCCGTCGCCAATGGATGGACTCTCATATGTCTCTCATGGACAAAGAATTTCGCCAGATTCTGGGTCGATTTCAGAAATCCATGCGCTTCAGAAACTCCGTCCTGGGTATGGGTGGAAAAAACGCTTCCAATCAGCTTCGGGCGATTGATGAACAGGTTTCGGAATATTCCGCGATTCTTACGGCAAAAAGGCATGAATTCCTTAGTCAATTGAATCAATTTATAACGCCTACGTTTCGGGCGGTTTTTGCGGAAGAAAACACACTGCAGATGGATCTCGATAGTTTGTTTGTTCATTGGGACGCTAAAAAGATTTTTGACTTTTATCGTCATCAGGAATCTGCTGATATAAAAGCTGAAATTACACAGGTGGGAATTCACCGCGATGATTTCATGTTTAGTTTCAATGGACTCAATGCGTTTGAGTTCTGTTCCTTAGGCCAGCAGAAAATGGCGTTTCTGAGCCTTATATTTGCCTATATAGAGCTTTTTCGGTATAAATTTAGCTCTTATCCCATTGTTCTCATAGACGACGTTTCAGGCGAATTGGATAGCCGGAGATGGAAAAACTTGATCGAGTATCTGGAAACAAAAAACTTCCAGGTTTTGATCACGACCGCCAACGAGAATTTTGGAAATGAGTTGGAACGGATACCAAATTCCAAGAAGTTTTTTATCGAACATGGGGGACTCAAGGCCCCCGGCTAGGAGCCAATGAATGAATCAAACTCCTGATTCTATTTCAAAAGTTAATACTGAGTACAACGCTGACCAGATCAAAATTCTCGAAGGGCTCGAAGCTGTAAGAAAGCGCCCAGGGATGTACATTGGTGATACTGGTTTTCGCGGATTCCATCACTGCGTTTACGAAATCGTAGACAACGCAGTTGATGAAGCACTCGCAGGTTATTGCACACAAATCACTGTCATCATTCATGTGGATAACTCCCTCACGGTAGTGGACAACGGTCGTGGGATTCCCACAGACATGGTTCCCGGTGAAGGTGTTTCTGCGGCAGAGATCGTTTATACAAAACTTCATGCAGGCGGAAAATTCAATGAAGAAGGCGGAGCCTATAAAGTTTCCGGCGGTCTCCATGGTGTAGGTGCTTCGGTAGTTAATGCTCTTTCGAAATGGGTTCGAATGGAGATTAAAAAACACGGAAAATTGCATCGCCTGGAATTTGCCTATGGAGTGGCCAAGGAACCTTTAAAGGTTATTGGTGATTGTGATCCTAAGGACACTGGCACCACGATTACTTTTAAGTCAGATAACGAGATTTTTGAAGTTCACGAATACAACTACGACACTCTCGCTAACCGCTTCCGCGAAATGGCGTTCCTGAATAAGGGACTTCGTATTGTGATGAAAGATGAGCGCACTGAAAAAGAAGATACTTTCCATTACGAAGGTGGACTGTCGGAATTTGCGGCCTATCTGAACCGCGCAAAAACTCCAATTCATAAAGATCCCATTTATTTCTTCCAGTCGCGTGACAATTACGAAGTGGAAGTGGCGATGCAGTGGACGGATGGTTATTCCGAAACACTCACGTCTTACGCCAACAACATTAATACACCTGAGGGTGGAGTTCACGTTTCTGGCTTCAAGACTGCTCTTACGCGCGTACTGAATAACTACGCCAAAGATAATAACATTCTCAAAAATATCAAAATCGTTCTTACCGGCGATGATATGCGGGAAGGTTTGACGGCGATTATTTCTGTCAAACTCACTAACCCTCAGTTCGAAGGCCAGACGAAATCTAAACTCGGTAACTCCGAAGTTGAAGGTATTGTTAACTCTCTCGTTGGGGACAGATTCAAAATTTATCTCGAAGAAAATCCGAATATCGGGAAAACAATCCTTAAAAAATCCATCGATGCTGCTGCCGCGAGAGAAGCCGCCCGCAAAGCGCGCGAACTCACTCGTCGTAAAACTGCTCTCGATTTCTCCGGTCTTCCGGGCAAAATGGCCGATTGTCAGGAAAAAAATCCTGAGCTTTGCGAAATCTACATCGTTGAGGGTGACTCTGCAGGTGGATCAGCAAAACAGGGTCGCGATCGTCGTACGCAGGCCGTTCTTCCGCTTAAGGGTAAAATCCTGAACGTTGAGAAGGCCCGCTATGACAAAATGTTGGGTAACGACGAAATTAAAATGCTCGTTCAGGCGATTGGTACGTCGATCGGAAAAGACTCCTTCGATATCTCACGCCTTCGTTACTACAAGATTGTGATCATGACCGATGCAGACGTGGATGGATCACACATTCGTACACTTCTTCTCACTCTCTTTTACCGCCAGTTCCCGGAAATCGTGGAGCGCGGACATCTCTACATCGCTCAGCCACCACTTTTCCGTTACAAGAAGGGTAAGCATGAGCGATACCTGAAAGATGGCGGAGAACTTGAGAACTACCTGGTATCAAGTCAGCTTTCTGATGCAGAAATCGTCATTGATGATACCAAGATTGATCTTGAAACGGCGAAAGTGGCTGTTAATAAGTTCAGAAATTACAACAACACCCTCGACAGCTATGACCGTCATTACGATGCGCTCTTTTTGAGAACAATTGTTGAAGACGGAACACTGACCGCCGACATGATGAAAGATCAGGCGAAACTTAAGGTTTGGGCGGAGAAAATTACGGGCAAGGTCATGGACAGTGCTCACGTAAATCTCAAAAAATACAAGCTCTCGGTGGAAGAAGACCTTAAAACTCTCGGCTACCAGGTTAAGATTCAGGTTCTATCAGCCCTTAAGACGAAGAACTTTAAAATTGGTCTCCATTTTGCGGAATCATCTGAGTTTGCAGATCTCATGAATCAGTACGAAGGAATTAAGAAGTTTCTCAATGCTAAAATCGTCATGACCCACGCTGGAAATAGTCACACTCACCAGGGTCTTCAGGCGTTTGCTGCTTTCATTTCAACAGAGGGCCGCCAAGGCGCTTACATCCAGCGCTACAAGGGACTGGGAGAAATGAACCCGGAACAGTTGTGGGAAACTACGATGAACCCAGGGAACAGAACATTACTTCAGGTGAAAATCGAAGACACCATTGATGCCGATCAGGTTTTCTCTGTTCTCATGGGAGATCAGGTTGAACCACGCCGTGAGTTTGTGGAAACAAACGCACTCAATGTTCGTAACCTCGATATTTAATTTAAGGAAAGATTGAATGAGCGACGAAAACAAGAATGTTCCCAATCACGGTAATATCACTCCCCTCCTGATTCAGGATGAGATGAAGAACTGTTATCTCGACTACGCGATGTCAGTAATCGTGGGTCGCGCTCTTCCGGATGTGCGTGATGGATTTAAACCCGTTCACAGACGCGTCCTCTTTGCGATGCACATGCTGAATAACTATCACAACCGGCCGTATCTTAAATGTGCTCGTATCGTGGGTGACGTTATCGGTAAGTATCACCCGCACGGTGACTCTGCGGTTTACGGCGCCCTCGTTCGTCTCGCCCAGGATTTCTCCATGAGATATCCGGTTATTGATGGTCAGGGAAACTTCGGTTCAATTGACGGAGATAACGCTGCGGCCATGAGGTACACAGAAGCCAGAATGCACAAACTCACCAACGACATGCTTGGTGATATTGATAAAGAAACTGTTGATTGGCAGGACAACTATGATGGATCCCTCCAGGAACCAACTGTTCTTCCGACTAAAGTTCCGAATCTTCTCATTAACGGATCTGCTGGTATCGCCGTCGGTATGGCGACCAACATTCCTCCGCACAATTTAACGGAAGTCATGAACGGCCTTGAGGCCCTGATTGAAAATCCTGCCATGACGGTTCATGAGCTTCTCAAGATCATCCCTGGTCCGGATTTTCCGACTGCGGGTTCAATCATTGGCACGGCCGGAATTCAGCAGGCGTATCACACCGGTAAAGGTGTTATTCAGGTTCGTGCGAAAGCAGAAGTGGAAGTGAAAAAAAATGATCGCGAGATGATCATCATCACAGAACTTCCTTACCAGGTGAACAAGGCGAAGCTCATTGAGAAAATCGCTGAGCTCGTGACGGAAAAAGCCATTGAAGGAATTTCCGATATCCGCGATGAATCTTCTCGTGAAGGTATTCGAGTTGTTATCGATATCAAGAAAGGCGAACAAGGGGCCGTGATTCTGAATCGTCTGTATAAGCAGACGCAGATGCAGGTTTCGTTCGGTATTATTTTCCTTTCGATTTATAACGGTCAACCGAAAGTCATGGATCTCAAGGAACAGCTTCAGTGTTTCATTGAGCACCGTCGTGAAATCGTTATCCGTCGTACAACTTACGAACTCAAAAAAGCAAAAGAACGCGCGCATATCTTAGAAGGTCTGAAAATCGCCGTCGAAAATATCGACGAGATCGTGGCGATGATCAAAGCAGCAGAAGGTCCGGCGCAAGCCAAAGACCAGCTCATGCAAAGATTTACGCTATCGACGATCCAGGCACAGGCGATTCTCGACATGCGTCTCCAGCGCCTTACGGGTCTTGAGCGCGACAAGATTGTTGCCGATTACGAAGCCATCATGAAAGAAATTTTCCGCCTTGAAGGAATTCTTGGTTCAGAAGACCAGATCAGCTCAATCATCAGAACTGAGTTTGCAGAGATCAAAGAAAACTACGGCGATGAACGCCGTACTGAGATCATTGCTCAAGCCGATGAAATTCAGATGGAAGATCTCATTAAGAATGAAGAAGTCATCGTTACGATTACCAACAAGGGTTATCTGAAGCGGATGGCGAAAGATACTTATCGCGCCCAAAAACGCGGCGGTAAAGGTGTCAAGGGTGCAGAGCTCGACGAAGATTTCTACACGTCGATCTTCACTGCCGACACTCACGACACTCTGATGATCTTCACTGATAAGGGTACCGTGTTCTCGATCAAGGTTTATCAGATTCCAGAAGGCTTACGTACGGCCAAAGGGCGAAACGTTGTAAACATCATCAACGTTCCTGCCGGCGAAGTAGTGAAAGAAATTATTACGGTTCAAAAAGAAGCTGAAGGCCACTTCCTGGTATTTGCTACTAAGCAAGGTATCGTGAAGAAGTCTGAGCTCTCTGAGTATAAGAACATGAGACAGAACGGTCTCAAGGCAATCAAGGTTGTTGATGGTGATGAGGTTCTCGCTGTCAGAATTACTGACGGTAAGAAAGACGTTCTCCTCGCCTCTTCTGCCGGTAAATCCATCCGCTTCCACGAAGATGACTGTCGCGCTCAAGGTCGCGTGTCTCAGGGCGTGAAGGGAATGAGTATTGAAGATAAAGACTATGTAATCGGTATGGAAGTGATCGATGATTCTTCTGAGATCCTGACGGTTACATCTCGCGGATATGGTAAGCGTTCAGCTGCTGAAGAATATCGTAAGCAGTCTCGTGGCGGTAAAGGTATTCTCGCGATGAAGCTCACCGAGAAAACCGGCGAGATCATGGCGATCCTTCCAGTCAGCGACAAAGACGATCTGATGATTATCACGGACAAAGGTCAGGTAATCAGAACGAAGATCTCAGGAATTTCTCTCCTCGGTAGGAATACTCAGGGTGTCCGCCTCATCAATGTTAAGCCTGACGAAAAAGTTGTGGCAGTTGAGAAAATTGCGGAGTCAGAGGATGATGGGTCCGATGGCGAAACTTCTGAAACTCCTGTTCAGTAAACTTCTTATTTTCCTGTTCGTCCTGGGGTGTGATTTCACCTCGGGACTGAACCAGGATATTCTTTCTGCGCAAAAGTACGTTGATAACCAACAGTTTGATAAAGCGGTTGAGCTTTATGAGCGCATCCTTGTAAAAAACCCCTCGAAAGTTATCAAAACCAAAATCAACTATCAGCTCGCTGAAATTTATTATCTCTATCTAGATCAGCAAGTGAAGGCACTTAAGTATTATCAGTTCATTGTGGATAACGTGGATGACCCTCTTTGGCAGGTAAAGTCGCTGGAGAAAATTGCAGATATTAACTTCAGCTTTGCCCGCAATTTTAACGAATCCATTCGTGCGTATCAGATCCTTATGCAAGTGAAGCCAAGGCTCGCCAATTACGATTACTACTACCTGAGAGTAGGCGAATCGTATTTTGAGAGTGGTCGCTATGATAAGGCCCGCGAGATTTTTAATCAGATTATCAACCAGCCAACCAATCCGTATTATGTTGAGGCCTATAACCAGATGGCCCTGATTGAGTTCTACAACAAGAACTGGGACAAAGCGGTTGAGTACTGGCTGGAATACTTGAAGAGAGAAAAGCGCAAAGACCAGATTGTAAAAGTTAAGTTTTTGATCGCAAACGCCTATGAATCCAACGAGAAATTGAAAGAGGCGTATAATATTTATTATTCTCTGCTTTCAACCTATCCCAATCCTGATGTATTAAGAGCGCGATTGAAATCTCTGTATACCCGAAGAGTAGCGCGGAAGAGATGAGCGAAAAAACACCGATGCAAAAGCTCGTGCTGGTAATGGGTCTTGCGGTCGGCCTTCCCTCAACGATCATAGGGGTTTTCTTTCTTCTTCATCAAATGGTGAAGAAGGGATTCATTTCCTGGAATATGCTTCTCGTCATACTACTGATCGTAATTTTATATTTTCTCGTGCTGATGGTGAAAAATGTTTTGGTCAAAAAAGATAAACACTAAAATCTACGTCATCGGATCAATGGTAAATTTGGCGATTGCCGCCATCTTTTCTTATCCAGATCTTACCGCAATCCTTTGGCTGGCCGGCGTTCAGCTTGGCGCCATTATCAACCACTATTCAAGTGTCTATGTCATAAGCTCGTTGATTGAGGCCCAGATGACCGACCGCGCCGCACCGGTCGATAAGAAGAAGCTTACTTTCTTCCTAGTGCTTAAGATTGCGTCGCTTATTTTAGCCTTCGCCCTTCTGGTCAGCTATGCCAGAAACCTCGTGCCGAAGGGCATTATGTTGTACATTTTCCAGTTGATAATTCTCGGCTTAAGTATTAAAAACATTGAACACTTAATCAAAAAAGGTCCTTCAGAATGATCCGCCTCATCGCGCTTCTTGCTGGCTTGATCCCCGCTGCTGCTATGGCAAGTGGATATACTTTTATCGGCCAACTCGAGCACTCGCTTCATGTGAAACAACACGTGATCACTTTTGCTGTCGTATCGGCACTGTTCGTCCTGGTGGGTGTTGCCTACCGTGCGAAACTTTCTTCCATCAAGAACAACATCGTTCCTGATCGTGGAATTACTTTCAGAAATGTTTTCGAGGCACTCGGGCAGTTCATCTACAATCTCGCCCGCAACATCATGGGCGAAGAAGAGGCCAAGAGATACTACTCGGTCATCATGCTTCTCTTCACTCTCGTTTTCCTCAATAACCTCATTGGTTTGCTTCCCGGATTTCTTCCTCCAACTGATAACTTTAACACCACTCTCGCTCTCGGTGTTTTCGTGTTCCTGTATTATAACTTCCAGGGCATTCGTGCCCAGGGTGTTGTCGGACACATCAAGCACTTCATGGGCCCGGTTTGGTATCTCGCTGTTTTAATTTTCCCTATCGAACTCATTTCACACGCTGTACGTCCACTTTCACTCGGTCTCCGCTTGAAAGGGAACATGGAAGGAGATCACCTTGTTCTATCGATCTTCTCCGGTCTCGTGCCGTACATTGTGCCTATCCCGTTTTACGTGATCGGGCTCTTCGTGTGTTTTATGCAAGCGTTTGTATTTACCCTGTTGACCATGGTGTATATCAGTCTGGCCACAGCTCATCACGATCATGATGATGCTCACGCTCATCACTGAGGCGTACCAGGGACAACTAACTAACCCCTTTATTTAAAGGAAGGATTTTTATGGAAGTTAATGCTGCTCTCGGATTTGCTGCTGCTGGTGCTATCTCTTTCGCTGCTATTGGCGGCGCTATGGCCCAAGGTAAGGCTGCTTCAGTTGCTCTCGAAGGAATTGCTCGTAACCCTGCTGCTGCAGACAAGCTCTTCACTCCAATGATTATTGCTCTGGCCCTCATCGAGTCTCTCGTAATCTACGCGTTCGTTATCGCGTTCCTTATCAAGCCAGTTGTTGGGTAATCTTTAAGATTAGAATTCAAAAGAAAGAGGGCCGCTTTTTGCGGCCCTTTTTTTTACGAAAAGTTCAGGTTTACTCCGTCGGCTTCAGGTTTCCCCTTGTAAAGTTCTTCACCAAATTCTGGCGAAAGCGTCTCTATAATCTCGCTGATTTTGTTAGTGGGAAAGCCACCGAGTTTTGCGTGCTTTTGAATGAGTTCTTCGTTGGCCGCTTCGTATACACAATAGACCTTATCGCCCGTTACAAATGATTGCTCCCATTTGATATCGGGACCCAGGTTTTCCAGAACTTCATTCGAAGTCCCGACCATCTTTTTGAAATCGTCTTTGGAGCTAGATCCGACGTTGGGAATGTCTCTTTCAATCAAATATCGCTTAAGCATAAATACCTCCTGTTAAAACCAATCTTATTTTACTCTTTCCCACACCAATTGCTTGCGAGCGGGTGAGATATAAAGAATTAATTAAAATAAAAGAGAAGTGCTTAAGTTCGTTTCAACATTTTTGCGAGATATTTTCCGGTATAAGAGCCTTTCGCTTTCGCTACCTGCTCAGGAGTTCCTTCTGCCACAATCAATCCTCCGCCCTTTCCGCCTTCGGGACCCAAATCAATAACCCAGTCAGCGGTCTTAATGACATCGAGATTGTGTTCGATGATTAGAAGAGAGTGACCAAGCTCAACGAGTTTGTTTAACGCCTTTAGGAGAATCTTGATGTCTTCAAAATGAAGACCAGTTGTTGGCTCATCGAGGACGTAAAGAGTATTTCCTTTCACGCTTTTTGCCAGCTCGCGGGAAAGTTTCAAGCGCTGGGCTTCTCCACCAGATAGAGTGGTCGCTGGCTGGCCCAGTTTAATATATCCGAGCCCCACAGCATTCATCACTTTCAGGGCACGATTGATCTTGGGATGATTTTCAAAATAGGGTTCTGCTTCCTCAATCGACATCGCCAGAACATCCGCAATGTTTTTTCCACGATACAGAATGGAAAGAGTTTCATTGTTAAAACGGGAACCACGGCATTCCGGGCAGTTTACATAAACATCGGGAAGAAAATGCATCTCAATTTTGAGCATGCCATTTCCTTCGCAGGTTTCACATCTTCCGCCTTTAACGTTAAAAGAAAAGCGCCCCGGCTTGTAACCCCGGACTTTTGATTCATTCGTGAGAGAGAAAATATTTCTGATGTCATCGAATAAACCCGTATACGTCGCAGGATTTGAATGTGGAGTTCGGCCGATGGGTGATTGATCAAGCTCAATAAGAGAAAGAATCTGATCTACCCCGACAATAGATTGATAATTCGCCTGGGAGCCACGTCTTCCCCGGGTGAGCTGGTTTTTAATCGCGGGAACGAGAATTTTATGAATCAGGGTTGATTTACCGGAACCTGATACACCTGTCACACAAGTGAGGCCCCCAAGCGGGATATCTACGGTCACATCTTTCAGATTATGTTCTTTTGCCTTATTCAGCGTAATTTTCTTCGTAAGTTTTTTTCGCTCTTTCGGAACATCAATCTTAAGTGTCCCCGAAAGATATTTACCGGTGATGGAAGACTTGTCTTTCATCACTTCTTCAGGAGTTCCGGCAGAAACAATTTCTCCGCCGTGAAAACCTGCGTGTGGCCCCATGTCGATGAGATAGTCTGCCGCTCTCATGGTGTCTTCGTCGTGCTCGACAACCAGGACAGTATTACCGATATTTCGAAGATCAATCAGGGTCTGGATGAGATTTTCATTATCTCTTTGATGAAGACCTATACTTGGCTCATCCAGGACATAAAGAACGCCCGAGAGGGCCGAGCCAATCTGAGTCGCGAGACGAATCCGTTGTGATTCACCACCAGAAAGCGTCATCGCATCTCGATTCAGGGTGAGATAATTCAATCCAACGTTCAACAGGAACTTCATCCGGTCGCGAATCTCTTTCAAAACTTTATTAGCGATGATGGCGCGATTGCCGGTGAATTGTAACTTTTCAAAAAAAACAGCGGCGTCTGAAATGGAGAGATCACAGACGTCCATGATCGACTGGCCATCAACTGTTGCGGCGAGGGCAAAAGGATTAAGTTTTTTTCCCTTACAGGCAGGGCACTTCTTGATGATCATGTACTCTTCAAGGTCCGCGCGGGTCTTCTCTGATTCCGATTCGTGATATTTTTTCTCAAGCCAAGACACGATGCCCGGAAACTCTTTTTTGAAGTTCCAAGAAGAGTTCTCTGATTCAAACTTGTAGTTATAAACCTTCTCGCTTCCGTCATAAAGAATGGCACGAAACTTTTCTGAGAGTTTTGTAAAAGGCTTATCGATATCAGTCTTCTCTGCCGCGGCAACGGAGCGGACCATCTGCATGAGGAAGGAGTTTTTCTTTAGTATGGGAATCGCGCCATCTTCAAGTGATAAGGTGTCGTCCAAAAGAAGACTGTCGATATCGAAGGTTTTCGTAAGTCCCAGTCCGTTACATACCTGGCAGGCACCCATTGGTGAGTTAAAAGAAAACAGTCTTGGTTCAAGATCGGGATAACTTTTTCCCGTTTTAAACGAATAGTTTTTCTCTGAGTAGAAATGCTCTTTCTCGTCAGCAAGTGCAACAAGGTATCCATCAGAAAGTTTAAGCGCGTGTTCAACTGACTCCGTGAGGCGCGACTGCGCGCCCTCTTTCATGACGAGTCTGTCGATGACAATATCGATATTGTTGAAGCGACCCTTGTTAATGGTGATTTTGTCGTCGAGACTCATTATCTCGCCGTTCAATCGAATGCGAGAAAATCCCATCGAAACAAATTTAGCGAGCTCTTCCTTGTGTTCACCTTTTTTGTTTCTGATTACGGGTGATAAAAGCTGAAGCTTCGTTCCGTCTTTGAATTTGAGGATTTGATCAACAATCTGCTGGGGCGATTGCTTAGCGACTTTCTCACCAGTCTCAGGACAATGAGCATCACCAAGGCGCGCATAAAGAAGGCGAAGATAATCATAAACTTCAGTAATCGTTCCTACGGTTGATCGAGGATTCTTGGTGGTAGACTTCTGGTCGATGGCGATAGCTGGCGAGAGTCCGGTGATACTTTCAACTTCAGGTGCCTCCACCTGTCCGATGAACTGTCGGGCATAACTGGAGAGAGACTCCATATAGCGACGCTGACCTTCGGCATAAATTGTATCAAAAGCGAGCGAAGATTTTCCGGAACCAGAAGGACCAGTGATCACGGTGAGAGAATGCCTGGGCAAACTCACATCAATATTTTTTAGATTATGAACTCTGGCCTTGGTGACCTGGATTTTTTCCATTGATTAAATTCTCCCGGAGAGAAAGCGCTTCAGATAAAGCGAAAGCGCAGCCTCGATAATCGGCTTGGTTTTTACCGAACAGACTGAAGGACGTTCCATGATCCGGACTGAATCGTGGATAAGGTAATCCTAAAGTGATGTTGGATCCGATGAAACCCTGGCGTCCTTTAAAAACACCGAGGCCCTGATCATGAAACAGATAAACCAGCAGATCACGAGGAGATCTTTGTTCCAGGAGCATTGTATCACCCGGGTAAGGACCTGACATGAGCAAATCTTGTTCAACTCTTAGACGGGAAATTACTTTTTTTACGCGGGAATCTTCATCCCCAATCAGTCCATTCTCGCCCGCATGGGGATTGAGTCCCGAGACAAGAATTTTTTCAGTCGGCCAATGCCAAAATTTCAGCGTCTTAAGAGCTGTTTTAAGTCTGCCATAAATGAGTTCTTCACTCAGTATGACGGACAGATTTTTGATAGCAACATGATCTGTAAGAAGTAATACCTGCAGACCTGGTGAAGAGAAGAACATTCCCAAGTCAGGATTTTTATAAAAGGAACGGAAGTATTCTGTATGACCCGGATATCCAGGAAACTGATCTTTGGATGTAGGTAGCGTAAAGAGGATGGAACCAGTCTTCTCACAATATTTCATCGCCTCTTTTAGGCTATCGAAGCTTTGAGATTTTTTGGACGTTATCCATTTGGTGTTGAGTTCAAGTCCCGCAACGGTAACTGACTTCGGATTAATTTCAAAGGGAAGACGAAGTGAGGAAAGAGTTTCTTCTACCGCGGACTTTGTCGCAAACAAGAGAAGATCATCCGCTCTTGAGCCCAGCATCAGCACAGACTTAAAGAGAACCTCGAGGCCGATTCCCTTTTCGTGTCCCTGACTGATGACGATTTTCATTAGAGAAGATTTTTAATGTAGTAGTTGCCGTACTCGCGATCAAACCAGTTTGAGCTTACGCCCTTGCCCTTAGTGACAAAGATTTCATTTTGGATCTGTTCTTTAGCCCGGATGAAGTCCTGGGATTCAACCAGATCTTTTTTCTGAACGTAAAAGACGTGAATGTTACCGCCGAGAGTAACTGGCGCCGAAAAAGAGCCTTCAGCCGCTGTCTTGAGCGCAGAGGCCAGTTCTTTATTGAGTCCGTCTTCATTCAGATTATCAATATGATTGGTTTCAAGAGAGCGGTACTCCTCAGGGAGTTTACCAGTGAGTTGATAGTCTTTTAAAACAGAAAGAAACTTCTGTTGGTTTTTATCAATCAAGCTCTTTTCAGCGATGTAAAAGTCTACGAGGTTGTACTTGAATGAAAGGGCATTATTAGAACTGTTGCGGCGATAATACTCGTTCTTGATTTCCTGCTCAGTCACCGAAATGAGCGGGGCAATAACCTTGGTAGCAAAAAGGTTGTATTCCATCGTTTCGCGGATAATTTCGAAATATTCTTCAAATGTGATGCTCTTACTTTTCAGAAAGGTAAGAAGGTCAGCCCGCTTGAGGCCTAGTCTTTCCTCGGTCATCTTGATCCGTGATTCAACAGCATCATCATTAATGACGTAACCCTGACCATTGATTTTGTCGCGGATGATGAACGCCTGGATCATGAGATTCAGGAGTTCTTTTTCAGAATATTTATCTTTGTTGTAAACGACGGGAGAAATTTCTCTCCGGGCCGGAAGAGTGTCTTCAATTCGCTTTAATTCGGAGAGAGAGAAAACGCGGGTGTTGACGACAGCGACGATCTTATCGAGAAGTTTGTCCTGGGCATGAGCAAAGCTCACACCCAGAATAAGAATAGCAGTTAGAAATTTCACAGGCTCTCAAGTGTTAGAGATTCCCATTGATCTTGACGTCAGCGCCCTTCTGAAGATTGGCGAAATAAGACTCGATCATGGCGTCTCTTTTTCTATCGTAAATGATTTTCTTGTACAAGTTTTTGTCGATCTGATCGATAGACTTCACGCCCAAGATTTTAATTACGTGGTAGCCCATCTGAGTGCGGACCGGCTTGGTGATATATCCCACTTTCTGACCTTTGATCGCCTCGAAATACTCAGGAGCAAGTCTTGTCGGAGGCTGGAAGCCCAGGTCGCCACCAACAGGTGCAGCGGTGGTCTGCGAGAACTTGTTGGCAAGCTTTGCGAAGTCTTCAGGAGATTTTTGAAGCTGAGTATAGATTGCCATACTCTGATCGAGAGAAGCTTCAACTTCCGAAGGCGTTGGTTCAGCGCGAAGGCGATAAAGAATATGAGCTGTACGATACTCTTTGTTGCCTTCAGTCTCGTAATATCTTTTAACGTCGTCATCAGTAACAGTAATTTTCTTAAATTCGTCTTCGAGATCTTTCGAGATCTGGGCGTGATAAAGAATATCTTCCTGACGGGCAATAACGGTTGGGTCTTTATCGAGTCCAGTTTTCTTCGCTTTCTGAATTCCAAGCTCGCGCTTTACAAGATCCTGAAGAGAAATTTCTTTGGTGATTTTTCTTTGACCAACAAACTTCAGGTTTTGAAGATGATATTCATCAAAATGTTTTTTGGTGATGGAGCGACCGTTAACAGTGGCCACGACCTGGTCTTTTTGAGCAAACGCAGCTGCCATCATCATGAAGGCAACCAAAACGAAGATCATTTTCTTCATACACTTCCCTGGTTTTTATTGAATCTAATAAAAACGGTATCATGCACCTACATTTGCTGCAATATGTTTCGCAAATTCCAGAAGCATTTGGTGATTCACTGGTTCTTTGAAGAAGGCCGTCACAGAGCTGTCTGGATTCAGTTTATAAAGTTTCGGTTTGTTCATGAAGAAACTCAGCATCTTATCCCGTAGCTGATGATTGTGGTCGAGTATTTCCTGGGCGAAGTACATATGAACGCTGGTGCCGGAAACTTTCACCAGACGTAGTCCCAGTGGTTGAAATTGAAGTCGCGCGCGAAGGATAGAATATAAAGCTTCGAGCTCGCGCGGAGTAATTCCAAATGAGTCTGAGATTTCAGAAATTATTTCTTCAAGATGTGGAAGCGCCCGGGTATTTGAGAGGCGCTTATAATATTTCAGCCTTAGCGCCGGATCTTCGATGTACTTGTTCGGGATGAAGGCAGAAAACGGCGCCTGAATTTCCATGTTCTTCACAGAAACTTTCTGTTCGCCGCGAATTTCTTCGATCGCATCCTGCAGGAGATCCATGTAGAACTCGAGACCAATTCCTTCAATGTGACCGGATTGCTCACCCCCGAGAATGTCCCCGGCCCCGCGAAGCTCCATATCACTGGAAGCAAGGGCAAACCCGGAACCCATTTCAGCATAAGTCTGAAGCGCCTGAAGTCTTCTTTGAGAAAGATCGGAGAGAATGCGATTTTCGGGAACCATGAAATATGCATAGGCCTTACGATCAGATCTACCGATTCTTCCTCGCAGCTGATGAAGCTGGGCCAGACCGTAAGTATCTGCGCGATCAATGATCATCGTGTTGGCGTTGGGAATATCAATCCCCGATTCTATGATGGTCGTTGAAAGAAGAATGTCACTCTTGTGATCGTAGAAATCATTAATGCGTTTTTCAAGTTCACGCTCATTCATCTGACCGTGGGTCACACTGATGCGTGCATGAGGAACCAGGCTCTTTAGATAAAGTTCATGGTCCTCAATATCATGAACACGGTTGTGGACATAATAAACCTGCCCTCCCCTTCCGAGCTCTTTTTCAATGGCAGACTTTAAAGTTAAGTCATCATCTTTGATAATATAGGTTTTGATCGACTGTCTTCTCGGCGGAGCTGTTTGAATAAGAGAGAGGTCGCGAATGCCGAGAAACGATAACTGGAGTGTTCGCGGGATAGGAGTGGCGGTCATTGTGAGAACATCAATTCCGGACCTCATGACCTTGAGCTTTTCTTTATGGGCGACACCGAAACGGTGTTCTTCATCGATGACAAGAAGTCCGAGGTCGTGAAACTCAAGCTTGTCTGAAAGAACAGCGTGAGTGCCGATGAGGATGTCGACCTTTCCATCTGCAACAGCAGCCATTACTTCGGTTTTCTGTTTCGCCGTTTTGAAGCGGGAAATAAAATCGATATTGACCGGGAAATTTTCAAACCTTCTTTTGAAAGAATGATAATGCTGAAGCGCCAGAACCGTAGTGGGAACAAGTATGACAACTTGTTTTTTATCGAGAACTGCTTTCATCGCCGCTCTCATCGCGACTTCGGTTTTACCGAACCCCACGTCTCCGCAAACCAGACGATCCATCGGAAACTGCTGCTGCATATCTTCCATCACATCGTGAATCGCCTTTTCCTGATCGGGGGTTTCCTCGAATGGAAAGGCCAGCTCAAATTCCTTAAACAAATGATCCGGAGGAGAAAACGGAAAACCGCCGTGAAGTTTTCTTTCGGCCTGAAGTTTGAGCAGATCGAAAGCAAGTTTCTTGACCGAGCTGCGGGCCTTCTGTTTTAGCTCGGAGAATTTCTTGGATTTAAGTGAAGCAGGTTTTAGCGCAGCAGAAGCATCAGCATGTTTCTGAATGAGGTTGAGTTTATAAACAGGGACATAAACCTTGTCGCCATCTTCATAATGAATGACGACAAAATCATTTTTCTGATCCATCGCTTCGATGGTTTCAAGGCCCTTATACACACCAATTCCGAAATCTCTGTGGATAACGTAATCATTTATTTTGAGGGTTGCGAGTTGTTCGGCGAACAGATCTTTGTCGGCGCGTTTTACCTGTTTCGTTTTTTTCTTCTTAACGGAGAAAAAATCACCTTCTGCCAGAACGTAAATATTTTCGTTTTTGTAAAAAAACCCTTCATCCAGACGACCCGAAATATAATTTAATCTCTCACCGATGTCGTTCAAACCATTCTCTTCGAGAAGAAACTGCATTTCCTGACGAGACTGTTCCGAGCGATAATTCACAACCAGGTGACCACGGACGCTAAGTTCTTTTTTTAGGGCCTTGAGGCTGGCCTTGATATATTCAAAACGATTGTCGGTTGTAACTCCGGAACCACGAAGCTTTGTCTGAATAACCGTTTTCAGGTTTTCGAAGTTAAGATGAATTTCGCCAGTGAAAGGAGTTTCGAGGTCGACAGAGATATCGAGTTGATCCACATAAAGTTTTTTTCGATCCGTGATGACCAGTTCTTTTATATAAAAGTTCTCTAGCTCGGGAATAATCGAACTGCTTTCCACGTTTTTCTGTAAAAGCTCGTAGTCTTCGCTTTGTTGGGCAAAAAACATATCGAGATTCTTCTGACCGTTTTCCGCATTGAAGAAAGTCACCTTTGCATTGGCGGGCAGATAATCCACAAGGGTTTTTGGTTATTCAAAAAAGAGCGGGATAAATAAAGGATAGTTTTCGAACAGCTGACCTTCAGCGAGTTTTTGGAAGAGCTGTTTTCTCGTCTCATATTTATTTTTAAACGAAGGCTGTGGTTGAGGAATTTTTTCTCTTAGTTGCGTGGTGTAGATGTCTTTGGCGAGAAACCCAGCTCCCGGCACCAAAGAAACCTCCGGAAAAGATTTTTCACGATTGGTTTTTTGAGTTTCAAGATCAATCGCGAACATCTCCTCAATAAGATCATCAAAGTACTGGATCCGGATGGGTGGATGAGAAACAGGATAAATATCAAAAATTTCACCGCGACGGGAAAAGGTCCCGGGTTCTTCAATCGTACTGGCCGGGTAATAGCCCATGTTCGACAATTTATGAGCAAGATCGAACGGCGAAATGATGTCGTCCTTCTTTAGGGTAAAGGAATTCTCTTTAAAAAATTCTGCAGGTGGTCCAAGCAGGACGGCCCCTTCCCAGGTGGTCACAATAATCATCGGAGAATTTTTCTGAAGCTTCTGAATCACCGCCCAACGCGCGAGCAACCCTGATTCCGAAGTCTGAATGGACGAATAAAGAGAGTGATTATGACCGGGATAAAACTGGATGTTTCCCAGATGCTTCAGGGCTTCATAAACCTCTTCAGCTTCGTCTTGATCTGAACAAACAATAAGATGAGTGTCTTTAAAGAGAAGTTCACGAAAATAACTTCCTGCAAGAAGACACCATTGAAGCGGCGAAGCTCCTTTCAGCGAGAGCTTTTCCTGGTTACTTAACCAGTACTGAAGTTTTGTTGCCACACCAGCAAAAAGGGCCACGAAATATTCCGACGAAAAGGGTTTTCTAAAAGTTGAGAGAGGCGACTTGCGCGGGGCGCCAGTGTTTGCAATTTCAAGTGTCTAGTAAAATAAGATCTTTCCTCTTTTCAACATCTTTTGTATCTTAAAAATACTTTTTTTCGACCTACATAAGAGTGGAGACATCCATGACACCAGCTTCGTTCGATGGCTTAATGCCAGTTGTTATCTTCATGGGAATTGCAGTGGTGCTTTTCTGGGGCGGCCACTTCGCTTCGGTACTTCTCGCACCTTCAAAACCGTCGCACCTCAAATCTACTCCTTATGAGTGTGGTGAGCAACCAGTTGGTTCAGCGTGGTCAATGTTCAACGTAAGATTCTATGTTGTCGGACTTATTTTTATTATTTTTGATGTGGAATCTGTTCTTATGTTTCCGATCGCAGCTATTTTCCGCGAAATGAACGACATGGGCGAGGGGCCATATGCTCTTATCGTCTTTTTGAGTTTCATTTCCATTCTGATTGAAGGCATTGCTTACTGCTGGAAGAAAGGCGATCTCGACTGGGTGAAATCATACCAGGTCAGTCTGAAAAAAAGGTCTTAAGTTATGAACCAAACAGTTGTCTCTTACCTTTCGCAATATGAATTCTTTGATGTTCTACTCGGACTTTTCGGTGGAAATCAAGGTCTTCTCGCATTCGTAATCTACCTCATCTTCGCTCTCGCGATTGTAGGTATGGCCGCGACAATCGGTGGGCTTGGAACGTATGCGGAAAGAAAAATTTCTGCAGATATCCAGGCGCGACTTGGACCAAACCGTGTGGGCCCATACGGCATTCTTCAGTTTCTTGCTGACGGCGTAAAGATGATGACCAAAGAAGATGTCATGCCATTTACGGCGGACAAATTTCTTTTCTATCTCGCGCCGATGCTCGCACTCGTTGGTGTTTTTGCGACTCTTGCGGTTCTTCCTTTCTCGACAGGCTTTACGATGTCCGACATGAACGTCGGAATTTTTTATCTTATCGCTGTATCATCTTTGGTGGGAGTGAGTGTGTTCCTTGGTGGATATGCTTCAAACTCAAAGTGGTCGATGCTCGGTGGTCTTCGTGGGGCCTCCCAGATCATCTCTTACGAAATTCCCGTCACTCTCTCTATTCTTTCGATTGTACTTCTCGCAGGCGGGATGGGTTTTGGAACAATTCAGGGTCACCAGCGCGGACTTCCGTTTAACTGGTTTGTTTTACACAACCCGTTCTCCTTCATCGCATTCTTTGTTTATTTCATCGGTGCACTTGCTGAAACAAACCGCGCTCCTTTCGATCTTCCGGAAGCAGAGTCAGAACTCGTTTCTGGTTATCACACTGAGTACACAGGAATGAGATTCGGGTTCTTTGCACTCGCTGAGTACATTGAAGTCTTCGTCGTGTGCGGTGTGGGTGCTGCGCTTTTCCTCGGCGGATCTAATCTTCCTGTCGACCTGACTTTTGATATTCTTCCCCTTCAGCTCGTTCAATTTGTGATCTTCATGTCGAAGGCACTTCTTCTTTATTACGTTGTGATCTGGGTTCGTTGGACTTTCCCGCGTCTTCGCGTGGATCAGCTCATGACAGTTTGCTGGAAGTATCTCACTCCGATTGCAATCTTCAATCTCGTCGGATCTGCGATCTGGCTTGTTGTGTTTAATGGACAATCAATGGCCCAGCTGATTTTCGGCGGCGGCCATTAATTAAGGACTAATATGTTTCTTCAACTTCTTTTTCTTTGCTCGGCGGCGCTCACTGTAGGTGGGGCGATTGCGGTTGCTGTGACGAAAAATATTATGCACTCATGTATTTTTCTCCTCGCCTCACT
>JBKJNQ010000213.1:0-4143 GCA_046593575.1 Bacteriovoracaceae bacterium | reverse complement strand
GGGATATCTCCTTTGAGTACCACCGCGGGTATACCTTCAAAGTTTTAAAAGAAGGCATGTTCGGTGATAAGGCCGTTTATGTTCTCGAAGGTGTGGCACCCGCGAATGAAGAAACGCTCTATGGAAAACAGGTTCTCTACATAGCTAAAAAAGATAATCTCAATTTAAAAAGTGAATTTTACGACAGAAAAGGTGTGCTCATCAAAGAGTTCATCGTCAAGAAATGGGCAAAATACGGAGACCATTGGGCGATCGATGAGGGGGTCATGAAAAACCTCACGAACAAAAGTGAAACTGATATCACTTTCCTGAATCGCGATCCAAAAACTATCCCTGCTGACAAAATCTTCACACTCATGAATATGGAGCGGGGACTTTGAAATATCTTTTTCTCACTCTCCTTATTTTCGCTTCCTGCGGTAAAAAAACTCCAGCACCTGCCATCAAACAGGACGTCTCAAAAAGCGAAATTAAAGTTTCTCCGCTTGGAGTGCAAGCGACCCAGAAAGTCTTTGATCTCTATTCTCCTGATGGAAAACTTACCCTTCCTCAGATCAAGAATATCGGGAAAAGAATTTCTCCAAAACTCGCTGCCTATCTTGAACGTCTGAATCTCGAGGAAACACCCGGAAAAAAATATACCGCTGCGGATTTTTTCAGTTTCCTTGGGGAATCTAACCGCACCCTTTACTGGGCCCTCACTTATGATCTTCAAACCGAAGCTGGCTGGAGAAAAGTTCTGACGACTGAGTTCTTTGAAGCTGATCCGGGTCTCATCGAAGAAACACTGAAGCGCATGAAAGAAGTTCTGGCGAAAATCCAGACTCCCGGTGGTCAGGAAAAATTCCTCGCTCTCGCCCTTACGATCGGCGGTGCTTTCAATATTCTGGAAGCCTTCACCCCTTCCAAGGGCAGTGTCGTCTCTTCACTCATGAAGCAGACTCAGTTTGCTTACTCAACAGTGATTCCAGCAGCAGAAGGATCGGAAGAGTCGGAACGTTTGATGAAACTTCTTCTGGTCACTCAGTACGCGCTGATCGACCAGGATGATAAAGTTCTCGAAATTGATTTTGACCGAATGGCGCGCTGGAATCTCGATGGCGTCAGCAAAGTCATGACGACGATGTATCCCAATCTCAAATTCCCGATTTTGGAGAAAATTTATAACGATAACATTCTCGCTGCCCGCTCCAAGGCTCGTACGGCAACCGAAGAAGCTCACATGTATCTTCACGAAAAGGCATGGACTGCTCTGGGAAGAGCGTCGGATTCAGATCTTAATTGGAGTGCTTTTGAAAGCTACGAACTGGTGAGTTCGGTTTGCAAGGACCTCTCGCTTCGGATGACTCACCAGGATTGGATAAAATACTTTGATGATAAACTCGCGACTCTTGATTATACGGATCCCGAGTTCTGCAAAACTCTTAAGGGCAAGAGTTCGGATAACCTCTGACCTGAGAAAGTCCTGATTGCTGAACACAAATCTGACCAGGGGTCACTCTTCCATTTTCGTCCACAGTCACAGTCAGTGTATTTCCGTTTAAGAAAGAAAGAACTGCGCGGCTAACAGAAAGAGCTTTAAGAGTAATCACATTCATCATACCAATACCCGGAACATCAACCGCCTTAAGAACCACAGTCTGATTCGGACGAAGGGCAATCGCCGCATGGGGAATGACCTGACCATCGGCAGAATGTTCATCAAATTGCATGACCCGGAAAGGCCCTCTGGCGTCACTTTTTGGAGCACTGATATTCACACAAGCTGATCCACCATTATTACCCATGAATGTTTCCGAGGTCACATTCAGAGAACAGGCCATCGCTTCAGTGACAGAAACCATGATGAAAAGAAGAACGAATAAACGCATAGAGGCTCCAGTAAAGTAATTCCAGTACTATAACGTACTCATGGGGGTTAGAAAGATCATAGGTAAGAGTTATAGGGGACGTCCACTAAAGAGACAGCGGCCAGAAGATGTTGGAATTCAAGTAAGGAGCAAATTTAGGCCCTCTTCAGGACTTAAGAATTGTCCGTATAATGGCTGTAAGGAGTCTCTATGAAAAAGATCTTACCTCTCGCCCTTATCCTCGTCGCTTCTTGTTCCACAGGTCGAGAGTCCCCGAATAGAGACCCCAGTTCCGTGCGCGCCCCTCTCAAGATGGAAGAAATCGACGCGGCCCTCGGAGAGGAATACGAACCAAATGAAGACGCCTCGATTCAGAAAGTTTTTGATGAAGCGATGGTCGCCCTGAAACGCGATTATAAGGCCCCCCACGTTCCCCGTGATGCTCACGCGAAGTCTCACGGTTGCCTCACCGGTTCATTCAACGTCAATAATAAGAGTCTTCCCTCTGAACTAAGAGTGGGCCTCTTTAAAGAAAATAAATCCTTTCCAACCTGGATTCGCTTCTCGAACAACACCAGTGATCCGATGTCTCACGACAAAGACCTCGACCTTCGAGGCATCGCCGTTAAAGTCATGAGTGTGCCAGGAAATAAAATTCTTCCGCCGGAAAGCACGGCTGAGACGCAGGACTTTCTGATGTTTGCCTCCCCCATCTTTTTTGTCAAAGACATCAAAGACTATTCGGAATTCATTAAGGCGCTCGGTGCCGGCAACGGATTCGGCGATCTGGTGAAGAGACCCCGCGCCCTGGTCCAGCTCGCCACCGCCCAGCTTAAAGCGAAGTTCAAAAAGAACCCTTTGAAACTCACTTACTTTAGCGCTTCCCCCTATCGCCTGGGAGACAAAAACAATTCTCACAGACGACCGGTGAAATATTCTCTGACAGCATGTTCACCTGCCCAGGTAAAAAAACTTGTCAGTGGAAATCCTGCGGACCGGGACTTCATGCGTGAAGCCTTGAAGCAAAGTCTTCAGGATCAGGACGCCTGCTTTAACTTTCAGGTTCAGTTAGGTGATCAAAAATATCCTGGGATTTATCCCGTTGAGGACCCTAGTACTCTGTGGCCCGCAGAAAGATCTCTGACCCATCCGATAACTTTTAGCCCTTATGTTACTGTTGCGACTCTGCGTATTCCGAAACAAAACTTCGATACAACGGAGAGAGACGAATTCTGCGAGAACCTCTCATTTACTCCCTGGCACGCGCTTCCCGATCATAAACCGCTCGGGAGAACAAACCGAATGCGGCTTAAGGTCTACGAGCAAATCTCCAAATACCGCCACGGTGCCAATGGGGTAAAACGGAGAGAACCAAAAAGTCTCGATCCCGGCACCGCTTACGATGAATGATCTTCGGCAAGCAACATTGCCTTATTTCAGTTGTCCAGACTCGCGCTTGTAATCCGCATCAAAACACCAGTGTTTCCAGCTAATCTTTTTTTCGACGCCTCCGCGATCACCGTTAGGAAGATTCAACTGTGAGTAAGTCACGATATCGAGCTTCTTAAGTGTCACCCCTTCCTTCTTTCTAATATGCCGCGTATTCCAGAGCCGACAAAGGAAACCACCGTAGTAGCGGAGATAATCCGTACGCGAGGTTGCGTTGAGATAAAACTTTCTCCAGTGCTCGTTGGGAACATCACTGGCGAATCTCTGGTCTTTTATGGAATAGATATCGGGGTCACCGGTGAGGATTTCCATCGATGTTCCATCATTAAACTCACCCACGACTTCTATCCAAACGTTATCCATTTTCGGAAACGGAGCAAACATGTTCCATTCCTGATAGAGATGCAGCCAGCGGGTGGCACCTTCAAAAAATGGCGAAGAATATTTCAGAGTCTTAATCGTTGAAAGATTCCAGTTAAGCAGAACAAGAAAAATAAACACTCCAAACGCCTCGCGAAGTCCTAAGATCGTGAGAAAAGATTTCTTAGGTTCTTTCCAGGACAGGAACTGACTGAACTTGCCCATGACATCCCGGTGATGGGAAACCCAATGATAAATCCGGTTCCCATTCGATCTGAGAAACGAGGTCCCTAGCAATTTTGTTTTCCAGAACATCAAAGGTGAGTGCCTAGCGAGCTCCACGAAAGCGGCGTAATGGGAAAAGCGTTCGCCTTTTTCATTCACCACGACCCAGGAGTATTCCTTCTTCATGACCTCATAAATTTTTGCCTCTGACTGGCCAGTGCTAATCACCACTTCTGGCAGGAGAAGGAATTCGCGGAAG
>JBKJNQ010000003.1:0-2593 GCA_046593575.1 Bacteriovoracaceae bacterium | reverse complement strand
AAATAATCGCGAAGCCCATTCCTGAAGCCTTCTTCACCCACGAAGAAGTGAAGCTGCTTCAAGCTCGCGGCACCTTTAGCGTAAGTAATTCCGTCGAAGTTTCCTTTGGCGGTTCTCACGTCAGGGACGGCGGTTTCTATGGGATGCGTGGAGATCAGCTGATCCTGCCAGTAGCCCCAGGATTTTCCGCTGAAGAATTCCATCCATGTGGATTTTGATTCCATCGCTTTTTCCTGAGCAATCGCCGAAAGGTAACTTGCAAAGGATTCATTTAACCAAAGATCATTCCACCACTCCATCGTGACGAGATCGCCGAACCACATGTGCGCCATCTCGTGAAGGATGAGACTGTTTCTTTTTTCATACTTCGACTGCGGAACCGGGCCTCTGAATATATTTCTTTCGTTGAGAGTGACTGCTCCCGGATTTTCCATTCCACCCCAGGCAAATTCTGGAATGAAGACCTGACCGTATTTAGAAAACGGATACGGGTATCCGAAGTACTCGTTATAAAACTCCAGACCTTTTTTGGTGGTTTTCATGATGTCGTTGACATCAACATATTTTGCAATCGATTTTCTGGCGTAGAGGTAGATCGGAAGATCTCCCAGCATTTCTTTCCATTCCACAAAAGGTCCTGCTCCAAGGAAGAACAAATAAGTGGAGATAGGCTTGGTCGCCTTAAAAGATGTAATCTTGGTGTCTCCAGAGACCATTTCTTTACTCACGAGTTCATTCTGGATCACGATCCAGTCAACAGGAGCAGTCACGGTCACGTGAAAGATCGCTTTCATATCAGGCTGATCAAAACACGGGAAAAGCCAGTGAGCGTAGTACGGTTCAAAATCTGTGTAGATGTATTCGTTTCCATCTTCCGGGTCTTTCACCCGCTGAAGGCCCGATGCCTCTTTGGAATAATCACCCGAATAAGAAATCTCCACCGTCATTTTTTTAGCGAGGAGATTTTTTGGAAGATCAAAGCTTCCTTTTCTCGAAGGATATTTTTTTACGACAATGCCATTAATTTTTATTTCCTGGATTTTTTTAACCAGCAGATCAACCGTAAGGTCCTTATCCATGTGACGAAGGGTGAGCTCCATCGTGGTTTTTCCAGAGAAGCCTTCCTGGTTTTTTCCCAGAACGTATTCCATGAAATATTCAACACTCTCTACCTGGGCCTTTCTCTGAATCGCTTCAACTAAGGTGAGATTGTCTTCATTCACTCGACCGGCGCTGGCGAGACCTGAAGACAAAACGAGGCTAAGAACGAGCAAAAGTTTCATAAAATCTCCGATAAATTTGAACCCGAAAATTTAATGACGAATGTACTGATGTGTCTACGGTTTAAACCAGCAAACAGGACGAGGAAGATGGCGAAAACCGGCCATAAAAGTATCCAGACGGCATTGGGGAGATGGATGAGTGAATTGTAATGTCGAAACGACGGTTTCATCCGGAGTTTCGAGGTGCGGATGAGGAAGACTGCGGTTGTCAGCGAACTGTGCCGTCAAAGCTAGAAACGCGTCAACCGATCTGGCGCACATGCTCTGTCCCCCACAATAGACGAGAGATTCCTGAGAAGGTGTACGATCTGAAAGAGCGGGAAGAATTTTCCTGAGACAAACTGATGAGGCCCAGTAATCGGCCTGACCTTCCACCGATAATTTATTGTATTCTTCGCCCCAGGGTCTTCCGCCGTAGAGATGGCCCGTTTCATGGCAAAGGATAAGAGCAAACGTGTCTTCAGAACCATTTGCGACAGCAGCCGCGCCTCCGTAGACAAGGACCTGATCTTCTTCCCAGCGACGAGCGAAGGCCTGAATCCAGTCCGAATCGTAATCCGTCATGAAGACCAGCTCGCGCTGACTAGCGTGAGCAAGGGGAGAAAAGGTTGTCTCAAAGAGTGTGATGATTCTTTCAAACGATTTTTTGGGGAGTTTTTCACCTAACGCTCGGGTGGGCCTTTCGTCCACTGAAGCGTAAAGAGACGCTGATAAAAGAAGGAGGGAAATAAGTCTATTCACATCGCCCGGCACTTTGAGAGATGAGCTTTTCAGTCATGTCCCAACAATCATTCACGAGCTTTTCACTGTCGACGAGTTTGTTGTAGGGCGAGATTTTTTCTTTTGCAAAATACTGATTCGAAACTTTTTCAAGTACCGGATCACTCGCAACTTTAATCGATGTGAGCGCACCTTTCTCCGGCGTGAGCAAAAATGGGGAAATAATTTTTGCTCCTAAACGGAAAATTCGTCCCGAGTTGGAGCTTCCGATGTTTGTCGCAACAACACCTGGGTGGACACAATTAATCGAGACATTGGTTCCTGCAAGTTTCTTATGGAGGGCCCGCATAAAAAGAAGATTCTGAAGCTTCGATTCGTTGTAGGCCTTGACCGGATTGTACGACTTCCAGGAAGAGAGCATCGTCCCCTTCCCTTTCTTATGCAGGGCCGAGGAGACAATCACGATTCTTGATGGAGCACTTTGTTTTAATTTCTCGAGCAGAAGATTCGTGAGATGAAAAACACCCACGTGATTCACCGCCATGGTCATCTCAATCCCATCGGGTGAAAGAGTGTGAGTCTGGTAAAAG
>JBKJNQ010000172.1:0-21948 GCA_046593575.1 Bacteriovoracaceae bacterium | reverse complement strand
GTTTCCGCTGCCCACTTGGCGTCACAGCTTTTACAGTAATAAACCGGAATCTGATGTCCCCACCAGAGCTGACGTGAAATACACCAGTCTTTAGGATTTTTGAGCCACGCATGATAGGTATTTTCCCAACCCTTCGGGAAGAATGTCATGTCGCCGTCTTCCACTGCCTTCACCGCATCTGCTGCCATCTGGTTCGTATTGATGAACCACTGTTTTGAGACCATCGGTTCCACGATTTCATCCGAGCGCTGGCCGTGACCAACTGGATGAATGTGTTCTTTCTTTTCAACAAATGATCCGAGTTCAATGAGAATTCTTTCAACTTCAGCGCGGGCATCTTTCGGCTTCATGCCTTCAATCTCAGGTGCGTTTTTATTAAACGTGCCATCTTTGTTCAGGATATTAATTATCGGGAGGTCATTACGCTTTCCGATTTCAAAGTCATTGAAGTCATGGCCCGGAGTTACCTTGAGGCAACCCGTCCCTTTATCAATTGCAACGTGTTCGTCTCCGATGATCGGAACTTCACGGTTACAAATCGGAATGATCGCCGTTTTCCCAATGAGATCCTTGAAGCGTTCATCATCCGGGTTCACGGCGACGGCGGTATCAGCAAACAACGTTTCGGGACGCGTGGTCGCAATAATCAATTCGATATTCGGATCTTCCTTCACTTTGTATTTCACGTAGTAGAAGAAGCCCTTTACGTCTTTGTGTTCTACTTCAGCATCCGAGATAGCTGATTGAAGGATGGGATCCCAATTTACGAGTCGGTCTGACTGATAGATGAGCCCTTCATTGAAGAGCATCACAAAGAATCTCTTTACGGCCTTGTTGGGAATCTCATCAAGAGTAAAAGTGGAGTAGTCCCAGTCGCACGAGATACCCATTTTTTTCTGCTGATTTACAATCTCGCTGCCGTACTGCTCTTTCCAGTGCCAGACGCGTTTTAAGAATTCCTCGCGACCTAAATCGTGGCGATTTTTTTTCTCGTCCTTCCAGATGAGTTTTTCAACGACTGCCTGAGTGGAGATACCGGCGTGATCGGTTCCGGGAATCCAGAGAGTCTCAAAACCTTTCATGCGCTTGTAGCGAACGAGGGTATCTTGCGTGGTTGCGTCCAGGGCGTGGCCCATATGAAGTTTGCCTGTCACATTTGGTGGAGGCATGAGGACGGTGAAAGTCTTTCCTTGCTTCCCGGGGCGGGGCTTGAAGGATTTATTCTTCATCCATACGTCGTACCACTTGTCCTGGGCACCTTCTGCATCAAATGTCTTAGGGAGATTATTTTCGATTTCCATTATTCAATTCCTAGTTTCTTATAAAATTCTTCAAGGGTCAGAGTCTCTTCAGTTCTCGCCGCAAGGTCTTTGACCTTCAGGCTATTGGCCTTCAATTCTTCTTCACCCACAAAGCAAACGGAGCCCACAATTTTTTTCTCAGCGTAGGTGAAGACTTTCTTGGGCTTGGTTTCCCCGAGCATGGCTTCCACTTTCATTCCCCATTTCGCACGAAGCGTTTGGGCAATTCCCAGAGCCATGGTTTCTGCTTCCGGGACGAGATAGGCGACGAGATAATCAATTTTTGCCTTCGAGAAATCCGGCATGAGATTATGTACTTTCAAAAATTCCGTGAGAGGGACTTCACCCAGACCAATCCCCACACCTTCCAGCGCCTGCTCATTAAAGATCTGCAGAAGATTCGCATACGAACCACCGCCGGCGATCGCTCGGTTATTCTCCGGATGCTTATCGAAAATCTCAAAGACCATGCCGGTGTAATAATCGAGTCCACGGACAATTGACGGGTCAAAGACGACGTACTCACTGAGCCCAAGATCCTGAATTTTTTTCAGCATCTCAAGCACCGGAGCTTCGCCCACAAAATTACGGATGCTCTCCGGTGTTGAAAGAGAAACGTAGGTTTCAAAGATTTTGGCCTTCGCTTCATCCGGAATGATGACTCTGACTTCCGCGCTGAACTTCGCCGCGTCCATTTTATTTTTGCGATCGACGAGCTTGTAGAGTTTTTTATTGGAAACATCATCCAGGCCAATCATCTGATGAAAAACATGATCCACGAGTCTTCTGTCATTGATGTGAATAGAGAACTGCGAGTTATTGGCCCCGAAACTTTTGAGCAAACTCACAGACAGCTGAAGAATTTCAATTTCTCCCAGAAGTCCTGCCCCAAAGATGTCAGCGTTGTATTGCCAGAACTCACGAAGGCGACCCTTCTGGGGCTTTTCATAGCGCATGAGATTCGGAATGGCGTACATGCGGATCGGCTTCGGCGTTTCTCTGTGAACCTGGGCCACCATCCGCGCCAGTGTCGGAGTCATCTCCGGACGAATGGCGACGTTTCTTTCTCCGCGATCGATGAAGGAATAAATCTGCTCGTTAATAAGTTCTTCGCCGGATTTAGCGAGATAGAGTTCTACTTCTTCAAGCAGTGGCCCATCATAAGGCTCATAAGCGTATTGTTCGGAAACTTCCGCCATCTTGTGAAAGATAAAATTCCGGAGCCGCATATCTCTCGGAAAAAAATCGCGGGTACCGCGATAGGGTGCTTTGTTGAGTGCCATAGGTAATGTCCGTTTCGTTGAGGAGACGGTCCATTATACTGATTTGTGATGCGTCATTACTGGCCGATTTTGTCGATTTCCGCACTGATGTCGTCACTCATTGGACTCATATCGGTAGGAGTAGCACTCTCAATGGATTTTCCAGCGTCAGATTTTTCCCGTGCTCCCTCTTCGCGAAGGGAAGAAGGAAGTTGATCTTCTTTCTGCACATCTTTGATGTCTCCGGCATTGAGGTTCATGAGCTTCTGCGGAATATTGAAAAGCGAGAGCTTGGTGTCACCAGCTGCCGTTGATGAGTATTTTTTAAACAAAAGAGATCGGTCATTTGTCCGGCGTAAAATCGTCCAACCAACTTCTTTTGAGAGGGTGTTGAAGTCACTGACCGAAAGGCTGTCCATTCGGTCAACCCACGGCATGAGGTAGTGAAGATATTTCTCAAAGCGCAGGGCCTCGGCGAGTTTTGCGCCTTCGAAACTTCTGGCGTTGAAACTTTTTTGTGAGATGAGCCCGTGTTCTTGTCTCAGTTTCAATTCAGCGATAATCGAGCGCCAGATCCAACCGGAAAATGGATTCAGGTACTTTTCTTTTTTCTTATAATCTTTTTCCAGACGATCGATGAGGCTGATCGTGAGATCAAATTGGCGCACTTTAGGAAATTTGTATTCGAGAACATCTTTCGTGACTTCTGATTTCAGAAAAAGAAAGAGATGCTCTTTCGGAAGAAAGCTCAGATTGTCATCAAGCTCCTTGCAAATTCCCACCAGCATGACTTTTTCCATAGGTGTTTTTACTTCAAGCTTCATGCTCGAAAAAAGATGCTGGAATTCGAGTGGAACCCGGTCATTGATCGTCTTGAAATCCTTATTGAATCCAAACGCCATCGCCGGAATAAAGAGTAGGATGAGAAGTTTAAAGCTCAACCGGTGCCTCCTTTCTGCTGCCAGGAAGCTTCAATGTTTCAGAGCTGAGGTTGTATTCGCCTTCGAGCACGAAGAATTCTCCGCGATGAGGAAGAAGGACTCTGCCGTCCATGTTGATCAGCTGTGAGGCCGCTCCCACATTAGATTTTACAGTGATCTGCGAGTTTTTGAGTGTGAGTTTAACCGCTTCGGTAGTCTTAAGACCCAGTTCCGGACTCTGATTCATGGTCTTGATGAAATAGATGCTGTCATCAAGGCAAACCATGTTTCCCGTATCCTGCTCAGTAGACTCATAAAGAGTCGTGAAACCGCCGAGATTAAGAGTCGCAAGAACCGGAAGCTGAAGAATTTTTGATCCTCGATTAACTCCATCGTAGGGAAATTCCCCTATGCCGAGATAGTTATCTGACTGACAAAGCTCCATTCGGGTTCCACTCTGAGAAGCCTTGTAAACGACTTCGGTTTTATTGGTCAGAATATTGTGAGAGATGATCGCTGATAGTCCCTGGTCATTAATATCGGAATACACAATGAGGTCTGAAGCAATCATGCTCACTTCTGGGATAAAAAATGGATTCGCCTTTGGTCCCAGTCGGATGACATATTCTTTTTCAGTGATCAGATTCTTGATCTTGATCGATTTCTTTTCAGGTTCAAAATAAGAAACCCATTCGTCGGCGAGGTGAAGTCGGGCCGCCATACCAAGACCAATGTCCTTGCCTTTCGTATCACCCCAGTTGAATGCGATGAGGCGGTTTGAGCGCATGACATTGAATACCGTGTGCTGATTCCGGATAACTTCGACGATCACTTTTCTTTTCAGGGGGGAAGCGATCACCGCAAAATCACTCTGAGGCGTATCGGTGATAAATTCTTCTGACCGGAAACTGCTGACGATACCAAGAACGCCCGGCCGCTTCCGGATATAGGCCACGCGCCCATCACCATCGATGTATCTAATGGCATCCATGGCGTGTTTCGTAAGAAGTTTTTCTGGTCCTGGCACCTTCTGCTGAGCAAAGGCAGTTGCGATCAGGAACAGGATGCTAATCCATGCCATACATTGTCCAAAGCCTCATCGGGTGGAGGAGTTGATAAGATTTAACTGCTGAGAAGACATGACTCCAACTCACAAGTCTCGGCGCCTGTAGAGAATCGAGAGCAGATCTCGTGACGAGAACTGTTTTATCTTCCTGCTTGATCACACCATCAATAATAAACGGAACAGGCGTGCATTGATTCATGTTCCTGACTTTGAAAAAAGTCGGGAGTAATTCCTCAGCACAACCCACACCGTGAATAATTCCACGACGTGATTTCTTGAAGAACGACATAATGGAAGAAAGGTTATTGAGTGATTTCCCCCCTTTCTTAA
Organism: Bacteriovoracaceae bacterium; assembly: GCA_046593575.1. Taxonomy (GTDB): domain Bacteria; phylum Bdellovibrionota; class Bacteriovoracia; order Bacteriovoracales; family Bacteriovoracaceae; genus Peredibacter. The sequence goes on along the minus strand of JBKJNQ010000172.1, from coordinate 17,069 downwards.
AATCATTCATCAGAAGGTAGTGCTGAGATGTGCGCTCTTGCGTGATATTCAGAGGGAAATAATCCAGCGAAAAATTCGATTTGAGTTTGATGTGAGTGATGGGACGGTCATTGTACATGATCTTGTGCTGGCAGCTTGTGATGAAACAATTCTCCGCATTGTAAATGATGTGACAGCCTGACTTAAATTTTAAAAGGAGTGGGTTGTACTCTGATTCTGTGACCATTCCGCAAGCGATGTTGTTCTCAGCTCCGCGAGTCTTCTTCAGGATTTCTTCTACCACGGACGTGTATGACTGGCGAAGTCCGGCGTACTTCCCCATCACAATCGGCTGGCAAACCTCAAGGTTCGTGATCATGTTGTCATAGCATGCAGAGAGCTGCCATTTTTCATCATTATCAAAATTATCATTGAAGATGAAAGTTTCTCCGGCAGAAATGACCGAAGCGGGACCTTCGAAAGCCTTAATCGGAGCTTTACTGGCGTTAAGAATAATCCGCCCCATGTTGGTAACACCGAGCTGGTCACTGGTAGCGGGATCATCGTTGTAATCGGCCCGCAGTGAAGAATAATTTAATGCTGTTGAAAGGAGGTCACATTCCATCTGAGGAACAAGCGCCTTTCTGCCAGCTGGGTAGAGACAGATATCACTTTCTTTTTTCATGCGCGCCAGGCATTCACGTGTTTGCGCTGGAGTCAGAGTCTCTGATTTTAAAGCACGCTTACAGATCTCCCTGGCATAAATAGGACTCGCCTGTCCGATGGCGACTTTGTTCCAGAAAGAAACATATAAAAAATCCTGACAAAAGATTTTTTCCTCATCGAGATGTGAGCATATGTTGGCGAGGTACTCACGCCCCGTAGGACCGACTTTTTGTTCGAGCACGCGTGCCAGTGATTTCCTCTGGGCGAGATCACCTTGATCACCCTGATTACTGTTGGCCTCACTCACGTATTCGTGAATCTGACAAAGGTAGGGAGTCCGGGGATTATTCAGCCATGACAGATGAATATTGTGGCATTGCTCTTCCCCGGTCGGAAGTTCAAAATTCACTTCTTTCATGGTGGTTTCAAGATTCTTCAGAGACATCTCAGAAATGAGTTTCGCACTTTCCGGACATTCAGCTGTAACAACTTTAGAAAGAAAGTCCTTCTTGGAAAGAAGAGAAGTCTCACGTTCCGCATTTTTGTTCACGTAAGTAACAATGACGTTTTTCACTCTTCCTTCGGCCGTCCGAAGGAGATCAGTGATGAGCGTATCGTAGAGTCTGCATTTGGAAGTACCAGCGAGTTTCAGATAGCCTGCGTCCGAATGAAGAATCAGTGAATTAAGAAAATCAGGTTCGAGATCCAGATTCGTCACGGATTTAGCGTCTGAGAGAGTTTTGCCGTTTTTAATCAGAAGATCTGTTTTCTTTTTGAATCTAACGGTATCAACCTGGATGAGTTTCTCAAACGTTTCGAGAATTCCCGGGTAGGAAGTTTCTTTGGGAGTTTCAATCGGATTGGTTTGAGCGAATGAAGAAAGGCACAGCCCCAGAAGAGCTGCGCCTGAAATTTTTTTAGAGTACTGATCTCGCAAGAATCGAAGCGATATCTTCAACCTGAAGTTCCTCGGTTTTCTTGACCGTGCCTTTGGAGCTGTTGAAGTTAATCATACAATATGAGCACGATGTGGCAAGTTTTGGAACATTCACATCACCGATCTGCTCGAGGCGATTTTCCGCAAGATGTTTTCCTTCCGGAAGCTCGTACCACATGTTCCCGCCGCCCATTCCACAGCACAGGGCCTTATCCTTGTTCTTTTCCATTTCCTTAAGCTTAATTCCTGGAATGGCATTCAGAATGTCTCTCGGAGGATCGTAGGCTCCGTGATGACGTCCGAGATAACAGGGATCGTGGAAAGTAAGTTCAGAGGCGACTTCTTTCAGCGCTTTGATTTTTCCGGAACGAAGAAGTTCAGCAAGAAGTTCAGTGTGGTGAACGGTCTCGAAAGCTCCGTCATCGAATTTCGCGTATTCTTTACCAATCGTATGGAGACAGTGAGGACAATGAGTCACTACTTTATCAAAAGTGTACTGTCTCATATTCGCGATGTTCTCGATGGCGATTTCATAGAATGAATATTCATCCCCGAATCTTCTTACCGGATCACCGTTACACTTTTCAGTTTTCCCCATGACGGCAAAAGAAACTCCCGCCTTCTTCATAAGAGCGATCGTGTCCTTTACCACTTTTTGGTTGGAAGCATCGTAAGAGCCGGCACATCCGACGTAGTAAAGGTAATCAACTTTTTTTCCGGCTTCGATCACCGGAACGTCTACTCCCTGGGCCCAATTAAAGCGGTCATCCTGAGAAATTCCCCATGGGTTTCCGTTTTTCTTAATCTTGTTCGTGGCATCAGCTGCTGCTGGCGGAAGATCTCCGAGAGTGAGGGCCTTGTAACGTTTCAGATCCATGATGACCTGAACGTGTTCGATATTGGCCGGACACTCTTCCATGCAGGCACCACATGTTGTGCAGGCATCAAGTTCATTCGAGGCATAGATCGGATTCTCTCCCCAGAAATCAGCTTTATCGCCATCTTTTTCCATGATGTCTCTCATCTTGGTGATGATGAGTTTCGGATCAAGTGGCTTATCAGCGAGATTGGCCGGACAAACCTGAGTACAGCGACCACACTCGACACACGCAAGGGTATCGAGACGCATTTTTAAAGTTGTTTCAGAAGCTTTTCCGAGACCGAAAGTTTCCGCTGCTTCATTGGCAAAATCCATCGGATTTAAAACCGCCCCACGGCGATAAGGAGTCATGAGAGCGTTGAAAGGAAGAACAATAATATGGAAAAACTTTGAGTGAGCAAGTGTCGCAACGAACGCCATGGTGTTCAGCATATGAAGCATCCAGATCGTTTGATAGCTTCCGATCAGGACATTTTGCGGCAGGCGAAGAAGACCGACAACTCCGGCGAGAGTAAAGCCAATCGGTGACCAGAGCTTTTCGCCTTCAGGGAAATTTGTGACGTAAAGTCGAATGGCCTCAAGAAGATATCCCACGATGATGAGGGCAATCAGCATCCCGTACATGAACTTTTCCTGGTTCGGCTTTGTCGCCGAAAGGAATTGTTTCTTTACAACATAACGGCGGTAGTAGGCCATTCCGATACCAAAGAGAACAAGCAGTCCTCCGATATCAGCGAGGAATGAAATAACTTTGTAAGTGGTGCCGGTATAAATCTTGAATGGAGTATCAGCGTGGATACCAACAAGTTCAGTGGCGATGAAGAGTGTCAGGAAGCCGTAGAAAATGAGTGAGTGAAAAATTCCGACGTACGGATCGCGTTGAACTTTTCCCTGAAAGAAAATCGTTTTCAAAAAATTGGGAATATTGAGATTTTTCGGAGAGACCTGGTCTTTCCAGTTCGTAATCCCATTCGTGACGAACCGGAATTTTCCCAGAAGTCCCTGGAAGAAGAAAAAAGTTGCGACAACAAGAGAGCCGTACATGGCGATTTTCATCCACAACGGAATCATCCACATGATTTCTCTTGAAGCTGGGCTCGTGTAGTCCATAGTCCTCCTGTGACTTTGCCTTGAGTCATTTTTTCAGGAAATCCGCTAAGACTTTCCCATAAAAATGAATATAATCAGATTATTATTCTAGCTAGTGGACACCATGATGGATAGCTCTTTCCTCACTCTTGTAAACGTCAGTTTGGGAATCTTCGCAACGTATTCGTTGCTGAAAGTTATCATTCGGTTTGGATGGCCAAACCATCCAGCAAGACTTTCGATGTATCTGGTTTCCCTCTGTGCAGCAGCTTTTTTTGTCATGAAGGCCATGGTGGGCCTCGGGATGCTTTCTCCCTTTCTCTGGCTCAGATGGAAAACGCTTCCACTCGTCATGGGAAGTCTCGCTCTTCTTCTTCAGGCGATCACAACGGTTGGTGCCATTTCTCGCATTCAGCAAAAAGTCATCTCGCGTCTTCCGCTTATCGCAGGGCTTTTATGTTTTGCGTTTTTTCCGCAATTCGCAGAATACTTCTTCGCCGCTTCTGTTGTGGCGGGATTGGGATTCCTTAGTGTTTCAGTTGGAAAGGCCCGGCATCAGAAGAGATTGTTCATCAAGATGACAATCTTCCTGGGACTTTTTCAGGTGCTCCGGCTGTTTGAAGATTATTGGCTTTTTGTCGCAGGAGAGGCCCTTCTTCTGATCGCCATGTTTTATTTTTCACTCTTCGAAGAAAGTCTTGGACTCAAGGCCTACCTGGAAGAGCTTTCACTGGATGAAGGAAAAGCTGTATGAAATGGATAATGCTTCTCTCACTTTTTGGATGTGCGCAGATCACAAGTCTTAACCTTCAAAAACACCAGTTCGGAATTCTTCCCCTTCAAATCGTCTGGTTTCAGGTGGCGGGTTTGGAGGAAGATCATTTTTCCATGTTGAGATTCAAAGAACCTGGAGAGGTACGGACTTCGTTTGAGCAGAACATCTGTCTCGGAAAAAGCTGGAGCTATAACCTTTATAATCTTCGTCCGAATGCCCGAGCCGGATTTCTTTCTCAGCTTACCGGAAAGAAGAATATTTCCGGAACATGCGATGACGTCGATCATAAACCTGTCTGGAGTTATCTGGCGGCGAGTGGCTATCAGTCCGGTATTCTGGAAATCGGGGCCAACACGGAAAGAAGTATTGTTTCTCTCACTCAGTGTGGCGAAAAAGGTCTCACTTTCCTCAGTAATATTTATCTCTGGCAGAGACAATTAGCTCCATCGGGTGCGGCGACTTGGTTGCCCGGTGATGTTCCACTTGTTCAGAACAAGATTTTTTATGAAAAAAGCTGCGGCCAGAAAAGTTGTGGGACCACGATCACGGAAGACACAATTGCCGTTTATGAAAGACTTTCCCGCTCATCCAGAAGACATCTCCTGATCATTCGTGACTTCACTTATCTTGAAGCACTTGAAAGCAAAGATTTCGTCAAGGCCCGAGAGATTCTTTCAGAACTTGAACGCTCGTATGCATACTTTTTAAAAATCGCAAAAGAATCGAGCGAAACTCTCGTCCTGATGACGACCGGGGAGTCCCGTTATGTGGATATGCCCGATCAGGGTAAGGGTTGGTACGAGTTTGAAAAGAATGGGACAAATATTCAGGCGAAAAAAACAGAGCTCATGAATATGGTTCTTGCCACTGGTGCAAGGGCCGAGAATTTTTGCGGTATTTACGACGATGCAGATATTTTTGAGCGTGTTCTCTCAGGGCCCAAACAGCAGGGACTTGAACTCAAAATCATCAATCCATTCCGGAGATGATCAGCTTCCTAAAATGTCGGCAGGAGTAATCCAGTATTCCTTCCGGCAGTAATCGCACTTGATCTGCACTTCCGGTTTTCCCTCGAAAAGATGTTCCAGATCCTTGGAATAAAGCCCGCGAAGGTTCAGGACCATTCTTTCCATCGAGCACGGGCAAAAGAAATCAATTTGTCGGCTGCCGAGATAAGCAAAACCGCGATCTTCAAACATTTTTACGATCTGTTCGATGTCGTCACTCGCAGTTTCAAAAACCTTGTGAAAAAATGGCTGGTGTTTTTTCTGAAAATCTACCCGAAGATGAGAATCATCCGAGACATTGGCGGTCGCTGATCCCGGAAGCTTGGTGATCATGACGGACTGGTCACTGATATCTCCGATGATGACTTCAGTGTTGGTTTGATAAGATTCCCGCATGATCTGATTAATCACGTCTTTGGTTGGGATATCTTTAAGTTCGATCATGGAGGTGTAAGGTGTTTTTCCATTGGTAAAAATCTTGGTGACTCTTACCTGACCAGAAATCTTCATCGGGAAAACATTAAATTCTTCGGGTAATAAAAGGCAACGAGTGTGGCCGGCGCTGTTCGTTTCAATCTTTAGTCGGAAATACGGATCCTCGGAATCGATATAGAGGCCAAGACTCTCGGTGGGTTTAAGGAAAAATATAATCGGCATGAGTCCCAGAAACATGTCCCGAAAGTAAGCAAATCCAGAACCTTTCATCGGATGCAGGAGAACCAGATCGTGAATCAACTTTTGGCCCTCAAGGAAGTGGACGTTGAAACCTTCCTTGTGGTCGAGAAAACTATAAAGACGACTGACGGCCAGCATATGGTACTCCGAAGAAAGTCTCACAAATTGAGACCCATTATTTATATATCTTTGAACACCCAAAAGGTAGAATCAAAACTTATATGATGCGGATTGTTTATTTTGATCAGAAAGACCAGCTTCTCTCTCACCTGGAGAATTTTCCGGGGGAAAAGCAATTTATTACGCCCAGCCCGGCCAAAGCGGATGGGCTTCGCTCGCTCCTCGCTGGGTCAAACGATGTCATCACCATCGCAAAATTCACGTCTAATCTCTTGGAGAATCTCTGGCCTGATGAAAATTTGGCACCAAAGGTAAAACGTAAAGCGGAACTCTTGCTGGTTATGGGACTTATGAAAAATAAGTACCTGGCCGATCTTGGATATGAACAGTTCATGCAAGCATGGAATCTTTTTTCTGATCTCCGAAGTTTTACTCTCGATCTGAGTGCTCTATCGACAGTTATGGAGACTCAACCTGAGGTGATCCAGAAAGCGGTTCATGTTTTCTGGGCGCTTCTCGGGACAGGAGAACTTTGCGATGAGCATGGAGCGTATCAGGCACTCGCGGAGAAACTCCGTTCTGCTGAAGAATCTGACGAACTCAAAAAAGCTTTTGTATTCTGGGGATTTCAGCACCTGAATGGTCAGCAGGTCGATCTTCTTAAAGCGATGGCGATTCGTTATGATGTCATCATCCCATTCCCGCTTGCCCTCAAAGGTCAGTTAAGGAAAAGTGACTGGATACTTTGGCTAAAAGATCACCGGACGGAAGAGATTGATTTGAAAGCCGTCGCAAGACCCGTAAAAGGGAAAGCTTTCTACATCAACTCGCGCGAGATCTCAGCATCACTCAAATCTCTCATGACATCTTCGACCTCGGTGGTTCTCGGAGTCGCGAGACTCAAGCCCTCCTATATTAATCTTGTTCCTGTTTCCGGGGTCAGTTTTAAAATTCCTCATGAAATACTCAGCGATGAAATTTTTCAAGTCGCCTCTTATCTGGAGGATGCGCTTCCGGAAAAATGCACATCCAGTGAACTCACCTCCTTTCTTACCAAGCTAAAAAAAGATTCACTGGCGCAATCCGGATTTTCTTTCAAGCTTCTGAGAGCGATTCAGCTTTTTGAAGAAGCCTTTGCGAGCATCCAGTCGCTGACTGATGACGAGATTATTGTCGATGAATTTTATCGGAAACTTCTCAGGGATGTAGCACTTCTGAATCAGCCACGAACTTCGTTTGTTCCGCTTAACTCAGAAGAATCGACGGTTGAACTCCGTGACATGTCCTCTTTGGAAGAGATTCCGGAAGGAAGGAAAGTCATCCTCTGCATTGATGAGAGATTTGAAGACATTCAGAGTCTCACGCAAAATTATACTGAAAGTATTCAGAAAGAGCTCTCGTCCATCGGTCCACTTAAACGAAATGAACTCGAACTGCTTTTCCGCCAATGGGAATTCCAGGCACTCTTCACCCGCGCTGATGTCACAGTTCTGATTCCGAAGGGTGTGCTGAAGCATAATCTTATCTGGAAGAGACTATTTGAAAATGTCTTCGATGGTCTCGTAAAAGATCAGCTTCCATCAAGAGGCGTGCGTCCCGAACTTCAGGATCATCTGCGTTTACATGCGCGGACTAAATATACGGGAAATTTTTCGGCAAGTTCGCTTCAGTCCTTTCGCGACTGTCCCCAGAAATTTTATTTCACTTACGTGGAAGATCTTTCCCCGGATATTACGATTAAAAATGACATCGATCCGATGCTGGCCGGAACCATCAGTCATAAGATCATTGAAGAAGCTCATGAGAGAAATGTTTCCCCCGAAGACATCGATGGGATCACGACCGAAGTCTTCCGAAGATTTATTCGTGAGAATAAATTAACTCTGCCACCTGATACTTACGAAAGACATCATCTTATCTTCCGGCAACGGGCCGCCAATGGTCTCGGCTTTCTCAGGGACCTCGAACAGCACTCAGGAGAGAAGATCAGCTGGAAGATGGAAACCGGATTCAAAGTGGAAGGCGAGAATATACTCAAGGGTAAGATCGATTGCATTGGCACCAGTGAGAAAAGAATCTACTTGCTCGACTTCAAGTCGACCGCAGGAAGTGCGGGATCAGCTGGTGATATTACCAGTTTTGAGGCACTCCAACTCTGGGTTTACAGTCTTGCTGCAAAAGGCTTGATTCCAGATTTTGAGAAAAAAGAAATCATCATTGGATACGTTGTTCTAAAATCTCCGGAGAGTTCGGTTCTCGCCATGACCGATGAATCCCTTCATCAGGCCCTGGATAATTCCGGCATCACGAAACTCACCATGTTTGAAGGAAGTTTCGTTGATAACCTAAAAAAAGCTGAAGAGATCGTGACCGCACTCACTCTCGCCATCAGGAAAGAAGAAGATTTCTCTTCTCGCCCAAGTCACGACAGTGTCTGCACGTATTGCAATCTCTCCCGCATCTGCACGAAAGGAGCGCTCAATGTCACGGACGCCTAATTCAGAGCAGATTCTCGCGATTGAACATACCGGCGGAGTTCTGCTGAAAGCAGGAGCTGGTTCCGGAAAAACGTTTGTGCTGGTAGAGCATATTGTTTACCTGACCCGGACATGGATTGAAGAATTCAGAAAAACTCCAAGGGGAACTTTCGAAGAGAAGATCCGTAACGAATACTCCCGCATTGTCATGATGACGTTCACGAAAAAAGCCGCTGGAGAAATGAGCATTCGCCTTACGGAGCGTTTCCAGGAACTCAGAAGCTCTGACGAATTATGGGAAGCTGCTGCGGCCAATCTTCCGGTTCTCATGGTCACCACAATTGACGGCTTTTGCCGGAAGCTCATCACGTCCGGATATTTCCCGCATCTTTCAACTGAGGCCAAGGTCATTTTCCGCGCGGAAAGACTGGATCAGGTGAAAATTATCTACGAAAAGTGGTTTAACCAGGAAGCGCCCCGATTAAAAGGGGATCTTCTCGATATCGTCCTGAGAGAGAAAACCGAAATCCTCAAAACTCTTTGTCAGGTCTTTAGTGATTCGAGTTTAAGATTGGCGTGGAGCGGATACAACCCTTCCTTACTAAATCAAAAATCTGTCGGAAAAGTCCTGCACGATTCTTTTTATCTGGAAAATCTCGATCAGGTTCTGGACGCCGTCAGACTCGTGGAAGTTCCCGGGGAAGACCGCTCTGCTTTTGAGAAAAATATCGCGAACTTTCAGTCAACTGGACTTCCGGTTGTCGATAGCGTGGAAGCCTTGAGCGCTTATGCTGAAGTCTTCGCAGGCATCAGCACACTGACTGCTCCCGCGAAAGCGAAGAAAACTCCCATTACCCAGGCGGCCCACGAAGGTGTGAAGCTCATGAAAGAGTGGGTGAGGGACTGGAAGATTTGTGTGGAGTCTTTTCTTACTCATCGTGATGAAAAAATCCTTCCCTTTAACTCGCTCTTTAAAGAAATATTTCTCTATGTGGAAAAGCGCCTGGATCCCAATCAAGGTATGACCTTCGCGGATATTGAGTATTACGTTGAGCTGGGTCTTCGTGATCCCGAGGTCATTCGCCGGGTGAGAGAAGCCTACCGGTATTTTATTGTGGATGAGTTTCAGGATACATCGGGCCTTCAGTTCGACATCATCCGGAGCGTGATCGGAGGGGATTTTAAGAATCTTTTCTGCGTCGGTGATCCGAAACAGGCGATTTACGGTTTCCGAGGTGGAGAACTTTCTGTGTTCCAGAATTGCGGAAAACTCGTGCCGCAGGTTCTCACACTGGCCAATAACTATCGATCTCTTCCTGATGTTATCCGGTTTAATAACTCTCTTTTTGCAACTGTTCTCCCGCTCGGAAAAGGTTTTGAAGGTGATGATCCTTTCACCGTCGAAGCTGAAGGCCAGGCGATCCCAACGGAGAAGCCAGCAGAGGCGGAGGGAGAAATAGAAATTCTCCGGCTAACATTTAATAAAGAAGATGGGGATAAAAGAAAGCTCAATTACGATCAGATGAATCGTCTTGAGGCAGAAATTCTTGTTAAGGCGGTTAAGGCGCAACGGGAGAAAACACCTGATGAAGTCTGCACTGTTCTTTACCGGAAACTTGACCCGAGTCTGGATTTCATTCAGGGTCTGATGAAAGAGAAAGTTGGTTTCACTGCCCAATACAAAATCGATGTGATGGATGACCCTGTTATGGGGATTTTTGTCATCCTTTTGAAGCGCCTGTTTGATGAGAATAAGGATACCAAGGATAAGTCACCTGCTTTCATGATCCGCAATTATTTTGCGATCCTGGGACTTGGTGAGGCGCCGGAACTTCATCTTGATTGTTTTGATAAGAACATTCGTTTCTGGGGACTTTTTGAAGCGTTCAAGAAATTTATTTTTGACCTGAATATTACCAACGAAAATGCCGACGTGAATATCGATACGATCGAGACTTTCTGCAAACTCTTCCATCAGGATCCGGAAGCCATACTCGTTCAGCTTGATGGAGATGATACGCAGAAAGTGAGTCTCGAATTTCGCTGGGGAGATCACGCTGATCTGGTCAACATCATGACCGCCCATTCTTCCAAGGGTCTTGAATACGATAACGTTTATCTGGGTGGGATTTATAGTAATGGTCATGACATCCCCATGACGGCACTTTGCGGGAAATGGCCGGAGAGTTTTAGTTACTATACTGACCTTCAGGCCCATAAAAAACTGCGCTCTCCTCACTACGAACTCGAGGCACAGATCACTGCACTTAAAACGTTTTCTGAATCGAAGAGGCTTTTTTACGTTGCCTGTACCAGAGCGAAGAAAAAACTTTCATGGGTGCATCTTGATGGCGTGGAAGGGATGAGTAAGCTTCCGAAGAACAGCTGGATCGTGGGACTTAACCGCTGGTGGGCAAATTCCAACGACGGCGCCCTTCGTACTCGTGTGCTCGAAACCAGCTTCGGAGAGCTTTCTCTGGAAGACGCGATGGCAGGAAAATCGGCTCCCGCTTTACCACTTTTCTTTTATGATCCGGTTGGTGTTTACGCGCGATCCGGTGGGAGAGCAGAACTCGCACTCATGGCCGAGATGAGTGTGACACGCCTCAACTCCCTGGTCGATTGTCCGCGGAAATTTTATTTTGAAAATATCCTGAAACTTTCGTCCATCAAGGATAAGAAAAGATTTTTTGTGGAATCTGAGACGGACGAAGTTCAGATCCGTTCTTCCTCACAGCGTGGAACTCTCATTCACGAGATTCTCTCACTGGCGATTCAGAGAAACTTCGTTATTCCCCGCGAACATTTCCATGGACCTCATCATAAGCCTCTCGATTGGACCATAGGGGCAATGGAGAAGTTTAGACAAGATTTTGAATTCGTGACTGAGAAGCCACTGAAGTTCAGATTTTTCAATTTCATGATCTCGGGAATTCCCGATTTGCTTCTCCTTCCGAAAAATACAGTTGGGGCGGCCCAGATCTGGGATTTTAAAACCGGCAAAATCACTCAGGATAATCTCGGGCATTATTGGGTTCAATTGAAGGCCTATGCGTATGCTCTGTATGTTCTAGGGATGGTTGAGAAATCGAATAGTATCGAAACTAAGCTATGTTTTGTGGATGAAGAGAAGTTTCTCGATCTCAGCGTGAACTGGAAATCAGTGAACGAAGAACTTTTTCCGTTATGGAGTTCGCAAAATGAACCATGGAAAACGAAAACCGATCATTGCAGTCTGTGTTCCTATGGTGATATTTGCCCTCGATAAAACACTGACTTGCACCTCTTTCTGTGCGTGTTACACTTTTTGTATACGTACTAACAAGTGAAGAGATTATGACAAAAATGTTCCTCGCCCTTTTCTGCCTCACTATGACTGGCATGGTGATGGCCGCTGAATCTTCCCTCTACAACTTTTCATGGCTCGATAAAGATAAGGAAATTTACGTCCTTCAAAATCGACGTTTTAGAAAAGATGGGAAGGTCTACATTGGTGCAACTGGTGGTAAAACACTGAGTGGCGCATTCGTAAATGCCTACGGTGGAACTCTTCGAGGCGGATATTTTTTCAGAGAAGATTTCGGGGTCGAACTTCTCTATGGAAAATCAGTCGGTGGAGAAAACACCACGGCCAAAGGGATCAAGGAACAGGGAACGGTTCCGTTCTATCGTAAAATCGACACGATGGTCGGCGGTATGTTCATGTGGTCGCCTTTCTATTCAAAGATTAATACCTTCAATCGCATATTTTACTATGACTGGCTCTTCGGAGTTGGTGCCGCCAGTATCAGTACTCTCGATAATAGAGGGAAATTCGATGTCGCCAATAAAGGTTCTCTGACTTCACAAACTTCGATCGGACTTCTCTGGACGACTGGTATGCGTTTTTACATCAATGATAATTGGAGTGCCCGTCTGGATTTTACCGGCCAGAACTATCGCGCTGAGCGCTTCGGGAAACCACAGGGTACTGGATCTGTTCAGAAGAAAATGGATTACTTCAGTAACTATGATGTGACTGTGGGACTCAACTACGCCTTCTAATTTTTTTAAAGGAGAACACGGATGTTCTCAAAATATTTCCTCTTTCTGATAATTTCTCTTCCTGTCCTCGCATCCTATGATGGTGCAGACCGGGCCTATGGAAAAGGTTCCATCTCTCTTTCAGGTTATCGGCGCACTATCCTTGAACTCGTAAAGGATGGACATTACTTCTCTGTCGTTCCCTGGATGAAAGACTATCTGGTCAAGAATAATTCCACTCTTGATGGTGAACTCGAAAGTGCTCTCGACAGCATGCTATATATGACAGGTGTGAAGCCCTTCGAATCCCTACCGGAAGAAGTCCTTCGCCATTCACGTTCTGGTAACATCCGCTACATTCTTGCCAAGCACCTCATGAAACGGGGACGGTATGATGAAGCACTGAAAGAACTATCTACCATTAAGAGTGATCACTCGGCCTATCCTTTTGTCTCGAATATGAAGGCCGCTCTTTATGCTCATCTGGATAGAACAAAAGAATCAGAAGCGCAGTTTAAAGACTGTGTGGAAGCCTCTCAGTCCCGTCTAGGTAAAGTCGAAATTCCTGCACACCGCGAACAGCTGGAAACAAACCGTGACTATTGTATTGCCGGAATTGCCCGTACGCAGTTTGCCCGGCAGGATTATTTAAAAGCTGAACTTAACTATCTCGATATCCCTAAAGACTCTTTTGTCTGGCCGGAAATTCTCTTTGAAGAGGCCTGGACCAGTTATTACGTGAAAAACTACAACCGTACACTCGGTAAGCTTGTCTCTTATAAAGCACCGGTGTTTGATTTTATCTTTAAGCCTGAAGTTGAAGTTCTTAAAGCACTCACGTATCTGAAAATGTGTCTTTATGATGATGCCAAGAAGACGGTGGATGATTTCTACACAGACCTTCTGAATCCATCCCGTGAACTCAGAAATTATCTCGTGGGAAATGGGAAAAATTATCGTCGCTACTATGACCTCATGGCCGCCCACGAAGACGGCAAAAACTCTGAGCTTCCGATCGTTGACTCAGTTTTGAAATCGGTTCGTAAAGACGGAGCGTACATTGAGCTCAAGAGTGCCCTGACTGGTGCCATCACTGAATACAACTTGCTTCGTAAAAAACCGAATACAAGTCTGCGCTCTAACCTGATTAAGAATATTCAGACACTCCTTGATGAGTATCGCACGATCATCGGTGCTTACGTCCGGGCAGGATTAGTCGGTAAATACGCTGAATTGTATTCTGCCTTCCAGGGCATGAGTTACATCAAGCTGGAAGTTCTCGCTCAAAGAAAAGAACAGCTCTACCGAACGGATGGTCCTTCATCCGGTAAGCGTGGAGACGTGAAATACATTGAAAGAAACGACAAGCAGTACTTCTGGAACTTCAATGGTGAGTTCTGGGCAGATGAGCTTGGTGACTATGTTTTTGCTTTGAGGTCTGAATGCTGAAATACCTCTTCCTCACTACTTTTATTCTAGGCACTGCTTTTGCTCAAAAGCTTTCACTTGATGAAAGACGATCTAAAATTATCTCGATAGTAGATGAGGAGCTGGCCGAAGTTTCTCGGCTCGCTCGCCAGCAGGACTACAAAGATCCCAATATCCTTCTGCGGATGTCGGAACTGAATCTAGAGAAAGCAAGACTCTGGAGAGAAGAGGAAAACGAGAAGTTTCTCTCGATTCCACCAGAAAAGCGGCTGGATCTGGATAAGAGTGAGTTCTTTAAGAAATCATCAAAGTATTTCTCTGATGCTAACAACTCAGCTTACAGCGTCGTAAAAAAATACCCGAGTTTTAAAGGGATGAATGAAGTTTACTACATCCTCGCGTACAACAATAAAGAGCTCGGTCGTCACGAAGAAGCGCAAAAATATTTCAAGCTGGCCTCTTCGAAAAATGGTCCTGACAATAAGCTAAATGCAAAATCAAAGCTTGCGCTCGCTGATTATTATTTCAATGATCACAAGTACGAACAGGCCACTCCCTTATATGAAGCTGCCATTTCGCAGCTTGATGAGAAATGGTGGACCAAGGATGCCTTTAACCTTGCCTGGTCATACTACCGCACAAAAAAATACAGTAAGGCAATCAACCTCATGCTTGAGGTTCACAAGAAGAGTACCGGTGGCAAGTACATCGACATGAGTGCGATGGTAGAAAGAGATATTGGTATTTTCTACGTGGATGCCGGCCGCTTAAACGATGCGATCCAGTTTTATGAAAGTCATGGGATCAATTACACTCAACAGTTTGTCAAAATCGCTAACATTATCGTTTCTCAGGGCCGGTTCTCACAGGCGGAATCGCTTTTAAATGAGGCTGCCAAAGTAGAAAAAGACCGCGATAGAAAAATTGCAATCTATCTCGCCCAGCTCGATCTGTTTGATAAATACAATAAAGTGACTGAGCACCTGGCGGTCTCGCGAGCGATGGTCAAACTTCATGAAGAAGCTCCGATTTCGGAAGATGACTTAAAGCGACTCACCTACCACATCAATAAAAAAGCAGCAGAACTTCAGAAGGCGACTGCCTCTGACACCTATGCCAACGTCCCTAAGGTGAAAGCTCAGAAGTCACGCGAGGCTATTGAGTATTTTGATCTTGCTACGAAACTCAATCCTTCTGAAAAAGCGGAAAAAGTATTCTTCCAAGCGGAGACTGCCTACGCAGCGACTGACTTTGGAAAGGCACTTGGTTTCTATGTAAAATCTTTCGACGCTGCTTTTGCAACCAATCAGAAAAAGCTTCTCTCCCAGAATATGGAAGGAATGCTCGCTTCCCTAGGCCAGCCGGGTCTTAATTTCGCGACCGCTGAAAAATACTATCTTCCGGTTTACACCAGATATCTCTCGGTTGACTCAAAGTCAGAAAGAGCGAAATCGATCTTCGTCAAACTGTTCAACGTTCAGTTTGATAAAGGTCAGATTGATGAGGCAGAAGAAACTCTCGCAAAATTTGCTTCCAAGTTTCCTACCGATTATGAAACCCAGGAAGGAATGCTCGCCAAGATCATGGAGCACTACCGTAAGAAAAAAGATTACAGCAAAGTTAAGGCGTATATCGGCGACATCAATCAGGGCAAATACAAAGTATCGAAAAAATATGCCGATGCTCTCCGGAATCTGATGACAAAAATTCAGATTGAAGGTGTTCAGCAGTCTTTGGAAAAAGGTGAGAAGGGTGTCGCCCTCAAGGGATACCACCAGATTTACAACAACGAAGACAGTACTCCCAAAGCGAAAACGAATGCCGCTTATAACCTTTCCGCACTTTACTATGATATGGGTGATACCAATCAGAGTTATCAATGGGGATTGGTTGCAATCAAAGACATGGACGCAACAGATGTCAGCAAGTTCGCTGATTCGTTCCTTTCGATTTCAGCGGGACTCTTTCTTCGCCAGCAGTTCAGTCAATCTGCCGATCTGTCTTACCGGCTTTTTGCTAAGCTTTGTAACCAGACCTCACCTAATAAAGTTGTCGCATTCAAAAACTCCGTCTTTATTTCATTGGCCAATAATGAGCTGGATCGGGCGCTTGAAATCAGAACTTTTGCCCGTCAATGTAATATTTCTCCTGCCGTGATGGCGGAAGTGAGTCTTGAACTCATGAAAGATCTTGCGAAGGCCGGCCGCTGGGAAGCATTTGAAACAGATCTGAAAGAACTGGAAGCTGATCCAAAGAATCACGCCCTCGTCATCAGACCGATGGAAGATCTGAAGAAAGAATTTCTGAAAGTCGGAAATACGGAAGAAGCCCGCGCGCTAGATCAGAAGCAAGTTCGCTACTATGAAGAAGCAAAAGCGAAGAAGATTGAAATTCCAGTAGAGGCACTTGATCTCATAGCAGAAAAAGTCATGGTGAAAGTGCGTTCACTCAAAACTCAGGTCGGCGAGATCACTCTTCGTTTTCCTGAAAATGAATTCAATAACGCCGTGAAAGCAAAACTTAAAATCCTCGATCAGATGACAAGTGAAGTGAATCAAATCCAGAAAATCGGATCAGGTAAGGGCATTGTTGAAGGGTACCGCCTTGTGATTGATGCTTATGAAAGTTTTGGTGAAGAACTAAGGGCCTTTACTCCGGAAGGGAAAGCTCCTGAATACGTAGCGAGTTTTCAGAAGGCGATGGCCGATGTTTATAACCCGATTCTCTCCAATGCCAGAAAGCAGCGTAGTGAAGTGAAGAAGCTCATCATGGAAAACAAGATACTTTCCGCTTCCAATTATTCTGTTCTCTATGGACGCCTTGAAAGCTTCAAGCGGTATGTAACTTCAAAAAACATTGTCCTGATGGATCGTGGAGGTCAGCGATGAAATTTTCGGTCCTGGCCCTTCTCATCCTGGCCGCATGCTCCTCTTCGCCTGAGAAGAAAGGTGAGCGGAATACTGATGCTCCTGAGAAAGTAACTGCTCAATCTTTTAAGAAAGAAACAACTCTC
>JBKJNQ010000165.1:0-11761 GCA_046593575.1 Bacteriovoracaceae bacterium | reverse complement strand
GTCATGAAGCTTCTTTTTGATCTTGTTGAAAAATATCACACGACTCTGGTTCTGGTGACCCATGATCCGGAACTCGCAGCACGTTGTCGGAGAATTATCCATCTCGAGCACGGTCTCATCTCGCGCGAGGTTAAGAAGTGATCTTTCGTTTTTTCTTTCTGAAAGAGGCCAAGAAGCATCCTTTCTTTTTTCTCCTCCTTTCCTTCACGCTTTTCCTTGGGACTTTCGGGCTTACTGGAATTTCTTTGGTGAATTATCAGGTCCAAAAAGAGCTTTCCGAGAATGCGCGTGCGCTCTTAACGTCTGATCTGGCCGTGACTGCCAGGCGTGAGTTTCTTCCTGAGGAGGAAAAGAAGTTAGAAACTTTTCTTGCCGGGACAAGTGCAGAAAGTTACCGGCTGATAGATCTCTACTCCATGATCCATCACGATAGTTCAGGCCAGTCACGTCTCACTGAGATTCGTTTCGTGGAAGATGCTTTTCCGTTTTATGGAAAAATTTCCACTGAAGAGGGGAGCTTCATTCCATCAAGGGGACTTTTTATTTCCCGGGAACTCGCTGGCCTCTGGGGAATTAAAACCGGAGATGTTGTTTCTGTGGGGCAGCTCAAGGTTAAGATTGCTGGTATCGTCAAAGACGATTCGTCACAAGGGTTCAGAGGATTCTCGCTGGCACCCAGGGCGTACTTTCCACTTTCTCGTATAAAAGAAACAGGTCTTCTTTCTTTCGGTACAACAGGATCATTTGCCCGTCATTATCATCTGAAGAATAAGGAAAATGCACTTTCGCTGAAGGAGACTCTGAAGAAATCCCTTACGGATGCATCAGTAAGAATTCTTTTGCCGGAAGACATGAGCGAGCAAACCGGAAGAACGATCAAGATTATCACTAATTTCATGTCGCTTTCGGCCCTGATTGGTCTGGTGCTGGCCCTGGTCGGAGTATTCTATCTTTATCAGTCGCATCTTCTGGCGCGCATGAAGGACCTCGCCCTTCTCAATCTCCACGGGCTACAGAAGACATCGATCGTGAAAGGGATCCTTCTTCAGTTCACTTCGATTTTTCTTCTGGTTTTCGGTTTTCAATTTTTTATCCTCCTTCCGCTCTTTTATCAAAAGAGTGTTCCTTTCTTATCAAGGGAACTGGGGCTCGCCCTTCCGGAGACAATGGACTTCACTTCCGTCATGAAGCTTTTTCCGCTTCTCTATGCTCTGGCGCTGGCGATTATTGTTCCACTTCTCATGGGACTTCTCCGGACTCCGATGGGGGAAGTGCTGAAGACTTCCAAAGTTCTGATGGGACGATTCCGCTGGTATGATTTTCTTCCGTTCCTCGGAACTCTCTGGTTTGTGAGCTACCGGCTTTCGCAGAATCTTCTTACCGGAACACTTTTCTTTTCCTGTCTCCTGGTCGTTTTTCTTCTCTCAACTGCCGTCATTCTTTTGGTTCAGGTTCTGATCAGAAGATCCGTCGATGGAAGGGGACTTCTTAATCCCAACCTCGAAATGGGTCTCGCTCTCAGGGGAATCCTTCGCTCGGGCCACAAACTGGTCTTAAGTTTTCTTTCCCTTTGCATGGGAGCAACTCTCATCACTTTAATTCTCCAGCTTGATCATAAAATTGAATCTGAGCTCTCTCTTTCAGGAAAAAAACCGGGTCTGTTTATTTTTGATATCCAGGAAGAGCAGCTCGAAGATTTTGTGAGCTTTTCAAAATCCATCAATTCACCAGTAGAGGCCATCACACCTGTCATCCGCGCGAGACTTGAAGAAGTGAACGGAAAAAAGTTCCGTAAGAAAAAAAACACCTTCAGCATGGGCGACCGGGAAGATGAAGATCTGGGACGTGAAAAAGACAATGCCCTGAATCTCACCTATCGGTCGTACCTCACACCTGCGGAAAAAATCATTGAAGGGAAACCTTTCGATGATCATCCCGGAGATATCGCCCGGGTCTCAGTCGAAAAACGCTGGGCCGACCGCATGGGGCTTGAGATAGGTGACAAACTCGTCTTTGATGTCCAGGGCGTTCCGCTTCCCGGAGTCGTCTATAACATCAAAGAAATTAAATGGACGAGTTTCTATCCGAATTTTTTTGTGAGTTTAGAACCAGGATTTCTTGAAGGAGCACCTAAGACTTATCTGGCGGTTTTTCCTCCGGCCTTGAAAGATAAGAAAAATTACTTCCAGCGTGAAGCCGTTCAGAAATTTCCCAATATCTCCTTTATTGATGTGGAAGACATGGTCTCGAAAATCTCCACACTTTTTGAACGCTCTCAAAAAGCGATCGAAATCATTTCCTGGCTCTCACTGGGAATTGGTCTCATCATTCTTTACGGTCTTTCTCACGATCAGGTTTATCGGCGCAGTTTTGATCTGGCTCTTCTCAAGTCTCTAGGGCTCACACCCTGGCGCCTTCGCTTTCAGCTGATTCTCGAGTTCGGCTCCCTTTTCTTTTTGAGCCTTGTACTCGGATTCTCACTGGGCTGGATTATGGCCAATCTTCTGGGTCAGGAGGTGATGAGGCTTCCGTGGAGCACGGACGTGGAGAAAATGCTTCTTCCGGGAATAATTTTAACAGTTCTTTGTTTATTAACGATTTTGGTCTCATCGTGGCGCGCCGTGAGATTGAGGCCACGACAACTTCTTCAAGATACTTAAGGGCTTTTTCCTTTCCAGTTATCCGGAGAGACATTAAAATTTGAGACCATGATGGATTTTTTTACTCCTGACCACCTAATGGCGTTTTTCTCGCAATACGCCTACCAGCCGATGTTTGTGTACATGTTTGTCACACTCTTCATGCTGGCCGCATCTTTCGGATTACCGATTCCGGAAGAGCTCGTTTTAATCACGTCCGGACTCGTTGCTTACATGGCCCATCATCCAGAACAGTATCCACCACCAACTCCAGGTGCGGAGGGTGTGAATATTGTCACTCTTTGTATCGTGAGTTTCTTTGCGGTCCTAGGAGCAGACACAGTTGTCTATCTTATTGGAAAAATCTTCGGTGGCAGAATTATCAAGACAAAATTTTTCCAAAAGCAGGTAGCGGGAGAAGGCTTTGATCGCATCAACCGCTGGTTTCAAAAATACGGAAGTTTCGCTGCCGGTATTTTCCGCTTCACACCGGGTCTACGTTTTCCTGGTCACCTTTCATGCGGCCTCCTAGGCCTTCCCCTGTGGAAATTTCTTCTCGTTGATGGAGCCGTCGCACTTATCTCCGTTCCGACTCAGGTCTATATAGTCGGAACATACGGGGGAGATATCCTGAAGAAAATTGCCGAGTTTAAAAAGTATGTTTTGATTGGTTTGGCGGTCGCTGCTTTGATTTGGCTTGGACGTAAGGTTTATCAAAAATGGGCGACCAAACCTTCTATCGAGAAATTATAAGAAAAGTTCTGAGGCTTCTTCGAGTCTTAGGGCGAGCTCTTTTCTGAATTTCTGGAAATCATCATATTCAAATTTTACAATCTTCTGAATGCGCTTTGAAGGATCCTGGTATTCCGGATGTCCCCAGTTAATTTCCGAGAGGATTTTCATTTTTCCGTAATCCTGAGTGAGTTCGGTAATCTCAACCCAAAGTCCAAAGCGGATCGTGGAATTGCGGTCAGCTTTTGCGAGTTCAATAATTCCGGATTTGGCTTCGGCCTTAGGCTTTTTCAAGGCTTCAAGCATTGTCTCAAAACTCAGAGCGCCGAATGTTTTCGGGAGAAGCTCAGACGTTTTGAGGTCTTTGGAAAGAGTTGTTTCAAGATAACGGTAGAAGAAATTATCCAGAGTATCGAAAAGATATTTATAAAGTTGAGATTGATCCCCGAAAGTTTCGTGAATCTTGTTCTTTCGATCCTGAATAAATTTCTCATCGGTCTCGTTCATCGGGCACCCGGAAGTTTCTCAAAAAAGACGGCGTAGTTTGACTGAATCTTATCGACAGTCGCCTTGAAGATCGGAACCAGATTCATTTTTCCACGTTCTTCACAGAGGCGTGAGAACTGAGACACCACTGCTGCATTTTCCAGATTAATTGCTTTATCAACGCCTCTCATCGCCTCGTGATACTGGTCCATTGTCCACGGAATCCCGACCATCGGGTTTTCCTTGAACTTGTAAACTGAGACAGCGAGTTCAGGAAAAAGTTCAATAAGCTTTAACGTCACAAAGTTCAGTTGCCCATTGGTGATATCCTGAAAAGGAGCGCGATCGGAAACATTGAGACCATCAACGATGTCGTCGGCCATCTGGAAAATGAGTCCGATTTTCTCCCCGAGTACAGCGAGATTAGCGATGTCTTTGTGGCCTGCAAGTTTCCCCGGAGTCGTGCAACACCAGCGGATGAGGCTTCCGGTTTTCTTAATTGAGATCAGTTCGAGATCCGTGACAACGACAAAATTTTTCTTCTTCAGTTCATACTGAAGCCATTCACCATCTGCGAGATCCTGAATAGAGCGCGTAAGATCAACCAGAATATCATTTCGGTTCATGACAGCGAGTTCCGACATGATGGTAGCAAGGAGATAATCGCCGGCAAGGATCGCTGTCGTGTTGTCACGAAGGTGGTTGAGCGTGGGGTGATTTCTTCTGGAATTACTTTCGTCGATGACGTCGTCGTGAACAAGGCTCGCCACATGAGTGAGTTCAATAGCGCGCGCGTAAGTGGTAAGTTCGGTGGGTTTCAGATCAAACAATTCGCCTATGAGAAAGAGGAGCCCCGGGCGGAATTTTTTTCCTCCGGCATGCACCAGACCGTTAAGCTCATGAGTGAGTCGGCTTACGGTATGCTTCGTCATTTCCAGGGGAAGCTCTTCAACGGAAAGCTTGAATTCCTGAAGGTTCATCTTGTTCTTCCTTTGTCTCAACAAATCTATGTGACGGCCTCCGGATAGGCAAGGATAATGAATTTCTACCTCATACAGGAGTTCGACATGAAATGGATCTTTTTTGCGCTGATGTTCTCAACCACTCTTTTCGCTGGCACATTCTATGATGTGAAAGAAAAATCCATCGACGGAAAAGAGTTCGCACTCTCTTCACTCAAGGGAAAAGCAGTTCTGGTGGTGAATATTGCGTCTCAGTGTGGCTATACGTCGCAAATGACTGATCTCGAAGCGGTGTACAATAAATACAAGGATAAAAACTTTGTTGTTCTCGGAGTTCCCACCAATGATTTTGGCGGCCAGACTCCGGAAGACGATAAGGCGATGCTGGAATTTTGCCAGAAGAATTACTCAGCAACTTTTCCGATTCTCACCAAGAAAACAATTCTCGGAAAAGACAAACGCGAACTTTATAAAGTCCTCGATAACGGAAAAGAAGTGAAGTGGAACTTCGAGAAATTTCTCGTGAATAAAGAAGGGAAAGTTGTTCGCCGTTACGATTCCGGAACCAAGCCGATGGATCCGGAAGTCCTCAAGAAAATCGAAGCGAATCTTTAACTAAGAAGTTTTACATCGAGGGGGCGTGAGATCCGAAGGTTCACGTCCCTTTGTGGGAACGCCATTTCGATATTGAGATCTTTGAATTTCGCGTTCACCTTGTAGCGCAGATTACTTCTGAGGATTGCTAGATTTTCAATCTGGATATTCGCCCAGAAAATCATGCGGAAATCTAGAGCACTTTCACCGAAATTTTCAAATAGCACAAACGGCAAGGGATCTTTTTCTATTCCCTCGGCAACCGAAAGAATCTCCATGCAAACTTTTTCCACGAGTTTTACATCAGATCCGTAAGCGACACTAAAATCAACGGCGGTTCTTACGACCGATGCTTCATAGGTAGAATTGAGAACGGCCTTCTCTAAGAAATAACTGTTCGGGATGACATAGATGCGATCTTCAACGTTTTTGATCTTGGTACTTCTGGTTCCGATAGATTGAATAGCACCGGTCATGCCATCGACTTCAACGATGTCACCGACCTTGATCGGTTGCTCAACCAGAAGAATCACCCCAGAAATAAAGTTGTTTACGATGTTTTGTGATCCGAAACCGACTCCGATCGCGAGTGCTCCACCCACAACCGTAAAGACCGTCATGGGAATTCCCGCGATGGTCATCGCCATCGTCACAATTCCGGCCAGGGCCCCATAAAAAGTAAAAGTCTGGTAAGTGTTCCGCGCACCTTTATCGTCGACGAATTTTTCAATCAGACGGTAGTTCACGATCTTCACGAAGAGACGGGCTATGCGGGTCGCAAAGGCCAGAATGAAGAGAGCGAGAAGACTCGAACCCAATGTGAGTTTAATCCCGGCGATGGTGATTAATTTGTGATTCCAGAGATCCAAAAAAGGCACTAGTGATGCCTTGAGACCCTCGATCATGGCTTTCCCCTGAAGAATATTAAGCTTTTAGACTGCGTAAATTTGTCACGGGCCGTGGACTTCGTCCAGTGTTTGGCCTATAAAACGCTTTATGACCCATAGGTATCTGACTCATCTCAGCACCATTCTTTTGATTCACGCCGCTGTTCTCTGCGGTGGACTTACCATTATTGAAAATGAAAATGTCGCCCGCCAAATCGGGAAGCACATCATGAATCTCAAGGTCGCTTCTCAGATTCTTGCGAGAGCTCCGAAACCAACTTCTTCAAAACCACAGATTCAGGAGACCGCAACCGAGGCCCAGGCCAAGCCCGGTGAAATTCCCCAGGTCGAGACCAATACTCTTTCAGGAACCGCGGTCGCCGATCTAAAATCGATCTTTAAGTCAGAACTCAGAGCACGCATTGATGAGAATAAGTTCTACCCAGCTGCTGCACGCCGCATGGGCCATGAAGGAACTGTCGTCGTTGCATTTACGATGCTCGAAGATGGGTCTATCATCAATATCAGAATCGACAGTTCATCAGGGAACTCCCAGCTTGATACCGCGGGCCTCGAGGCAGTGAAAAAAGTCGGAAAGTTCAAGGTCATCCCGAAAGAGTTCGGAACCAGCTCGATGGACCTGTCAGTTCCCATTAAATTTCAGACTCTTTAGTAATTTTTTAAAAGGAATTTTTTTATGCGTTTGATTGATTTCATCAATGCTGGTGGATCGATTACCTGGATCCTCATCGCGATGAATGTCGTGGGGCTCTCGCTGATCCTATGGCGTTTTTTCATGTTCCGCGACTTCATGAAAAAGCTCGACGCTGAAACGAAGTCACTCGTGGCAGAAATGTCTTCGCGTTTCAATACGACCAAGCTCATTGACCACATGGACCTCATTAAAGATGCCATCTCTCAGCGAGTGCACGAGCTTGAGTTTGGTATGACCAGTATCAAAGTTATCGCGACGACCGCTCCACTACTGGGGCTTCTCGGAACCGTTATCGGGATCTATGAAGCCTTCCAGGTAATTTCCTCGTCTGGTCTTCAGGACCCGGGGAAATTTGCGGCGGGGATTTCACTCGCTCTTATCACCACCATCGTGGGTCTGATCGTTGCCATCCCTCATTACATCGCCCACAACTATCTTTCAGGCGAACTTGACTCTCTTGAAATCAAGATGGAAAAGCACATCGGGCCGATGCTGAAAGGGCAATAATATGGGTCGCCGCCACAGACGCGAATCCCTTGCGATGGATCTCACACCACTGATCGATATGGTGTTTCTTCTGCTCGTCTTCTTTCTTGTCACATCATCTTTCAAAAAAGATGAGCTCGCGCTTTTATTAAAACTTCCAAAGACCGAAGAAGGTGCTGGGAATGAGAAAAAAATCGATCATCTGACGATTGAACTTTCCGACAACGACATCGCAGTGAACGGAAAAAAAACCACGATGGAAGAGCTCACTCCGACGTTTGAAAAAACAGCAAAAGAAACTCTCGTGAACCTCCGGGTCGATGGAGACGTAAAATACACTCGTCTGGTGAAGATCCTCGATCTCCTTCAGGTGAACAAACTCGAAAACATTTCTCTCATTACCGATAAGGAAGCGAGCAAGTGAAATACCTTGTTCTTCTTCTCTTCGCTCTTCCGGCCTTCGGGATGACTTTTCCCGAATATCTGGAAGGAAAGAAGAAGAACATCTCTCACGAGCGTCACCTTCCTTATCTTCTTTCTCACGGCCACAAAACCGAAACATCCGTTCTTCTCATTCACGGAATTTTTTCTTCGCCGCTCTATTTTAAGGGCATGGCCAAAGCCTTCTTTGATCGCGGCTACAATGTCGTGACGATCCTATTGCCTGGTCACTGGGAAAAAGACTGGTACCGCATGGGGAAGATGGATTCCACCGAATGGTCGAAAGAAGCTGATATCGGATGGGAGCTTGCCAAGCAGTATGGTGACCGGGTGATTCTCGCGGGACACTCGCTGGGGTCATTACTCAATCTCGAGCAATCGATGAAAAGAAACCGGGAAGAGGTTCATTCGATGGTGATGCTCTCACCGGCGGTTGTTTTGAACTGGCCCACGGTTTTAAGTGCGAGAGTAGGGCAGAGAATCAGCATCAATGGAAATACCTTTGTGATGAAAAAACCGGATGGAATACAGACGCCGGATTTTAATCCGCGTGCGGCCCTGCTGATTAAAGAGACTGAAGATCGTGTTCTCAATAAACCAATTACAGTTCCGTATTATCTGGCGTACACCTGGGCCGATCCGGTGTTGGATGTTCCGGGACTCATTCGTTACTTCAATCAGTACCAGCTTGAGAGAAAAGTCCGGGTCTTTGGTCTTACCAGCGGGATCTTCCACAACAGTATCGGACAGGCGCCGGAAGACTTTCTTACGTTCACGACCAAGCATGGGAATCCGCACTTTCACGACATGATGAAAGACGCGATCGACTTCATCGAATCCCTTTAAAAATCCCCTTGCAATAATTCTGGAATAATCCTATCATTCGTTTTAAACAAGCGTTTGAAACGCGTAAATCTATAGGGTTATATGTTTAAATCATTGAAAACATTAGTATTTTTCTCTCTGCTCGTTTTCTGCCAGTCCTCTTTCAGTCAGGCACTAGTACTCACAGAAGAGGCGATCCAGACTATGGCGTTGAAGAGTTCTCCGCGGCTCGATGAAATCGAAGCGGCCTTCCTTTCGGTCTCAGTCGGAGAGAATCAACTAAAAGAGAAATTCGCTCCTGAGCTTTTCGGCCAGTACGCTCACTCTGAAACTCATGAGAAAGCGATCGTTCGTTTCCAGCCGGTTTTCAGCCCGATTGATCAGGCGCAACTTGGTGTTCGGCAGAATCTTGCGCACGGATTCACCACTTCATTGGCAGCTATCACGGATCAGAGAAGTGCTGGACCCACGGCTTTTTCCGGGCGCTTTAAGAATGCCACAACAACCACTCTAAGATTTACGATGCAAATGGACCTCTGGAAGGATCTGTTTGGTCGGATGAGTAAGGCCGAGCTCGAAGGACTGAACCTCGAGCGTCGTCGTGCGGAACTCGAAAAAGAAATTGCTCAAAAAACATTCAGACTTTCTCTCAGAAGGCTTTATTGGTCTCTTGTCGCCAACAACGAAGCGATGAAGATTTCGGGGGAGCTTCTCCATTCTGCTGAAATTCTCTCGAAAGAAACTGCACAGAGATTCCGGAACTCCGTCGCCGAAGGGGATGAGGTCGCGCGCTACGATGCTCTCGTTGCTACCCGGCAGGGAAGTATTACGTATCTCAAGTATCAGAGAGAATCTCTCATTAAGCAGCTTCAGAATCTGGTGCCGGAACTCTCAACGAAAGAAATTGCTCTCGGTGACTATGATGTTCAGTCAACGATTCAGGAAGTTCTCGCTTGTACCGCGAGCATTGCTGGCCAGGCAGCGATTCCGTATCAGCATACGTCTTATGATGAGATTGTCAGCATCATCCGAAAAAATTCGGCGCAAAGAGACCTGGTTAACTCACGGTACTCGGACGTCGACGTGAAACTTTTTGGTACGGCGAAATCTACGGGTGTTGCCTCTGCTCCCAGCGGATCCAATGGAAGCCGCGGTTCTTACGGTGGATCCATCGATGATCAAACAAATAACAATCGCACGGCATATGAACTGGGTGTGATGTTCACGATGCCTCTTGGAGACGCGAAAAAAGAAACTGAGCGAACCAAAGAATTGTACGACAGGAAACGCCTGCAGGCCTCGATGAACAACGCTGATTCTCAAATCATCAATGCGCACACTAGTTTTGCCCGCACCATCTCTTATCTGAATGATGTCGTCCGTGCCCAGCGACTATCTTCGGCTGCTCTCGAGAAGAGACTTAAGCTCATGCGGAAAAAATATGAACAGGCCCGGGTTTCTGTGAACGATCTCGTTCAGGATCAGGATGCTCTTCTTTCTTCTGAACTCACGACCATCGATGTCCGGCTTCAAATCATTAATTCACTCTTTGATTACCTAGTCATTTTCCCGGAAACGCCATGTGCGTTCAACAGGATATAATATGAAAAACCTCGCACGATTTTTTATCGAAAACCCTAAACTCACGATCGTTTTTTCACTCTTCCTCTTGCTCTTTGGAGTCATGGGTCTGAAGAAGATGAACGCCGAATCCTATCCTTCAGTGGACTTTGCTACGGCGATCATCGAAACCGAATACTACGGGGCCACTCCGGAAGACATCGAAGTCAAAATCACTAAGCCGATTGAAGACGAACTCCGCGGAGTGACGGGTCTGAAAGATGTGCGCTCAATTTCACAGGCCGGCCGCTCGAAGATCGTCGTTCGTGTCGACATGGATAATCCGAAGGTCGTCGTAAAAGATGTCATGGGTGATATCCAGCGCGCCATCGATCGGGCCAAGGACCTCCCGGTTGATCTCCTTGATAAGCCAAAGTTTACGGAAATTAAATCCGAGGAATTTGCCGCGATGGAAATCGCTGTGATCGGAGGGAACAGAGACAGGAAACGCGATATCCTGGCCGATGCCCTGAAAGAAGATATCGAAGACGACAAGAACGTGAAAGCGGTGAACCTCGACGGATATCGTGAACGCGAATTTGAAGTCCTTCTTTCGAGGCAAAAACTGGATAGTTTCCACATCGGCGTGAACGAAGTTCTTCAGAAAATCGGAAGCCGCAACACCAACACTCCAGGCGGCGACCTCGAGACGGATACGATTCAGCACCTCGTGCGCGTCGACGCGAAAGTTCGCTCAGCCGAAGAGCTGGGCGAAATTCCCGTGCGTTCAACTTTCTCTGGGGGAATCATCCGTCTGAAGGATGTTGCCCGAGTAAAAGATGCTGACGAGTCGGCCCGGCGCCTTGCCCGTTACATGGGATCTCCAGCGACCTTACTCACGGTCCAGAAAAAGGCCGGCTCGGATACACTGAAACTTATCAAAGGTGTGATGCCGGTTCTGGAGCGCTATCGGCAGACCAATCCCGAGCACAAGTTTCAGATCTATTTCGATGAAGGTGTGAACGTAGGCCAAAAGCTCTCGACGCTTTCGAGTAACGCGCTTACGGGACTCATTGTCGTTGTGGCGGTTCTCCTTATCTTCATGCCTGGTCCCATTGGTCTCATGGTGTCGATTTCACTTCCGGTTATTCTTCTGGCGACGATCGGTCTCATGCCGTTCATGAATCAGACTTTGAATTCTATTACGATTCTGGCTCTTATCATCGCGATGGGGATGCTCGTGGATAACTCCATTGTGATCGCCGAGGAATACATCCGGCGACGACAACTCGGTTCAGCATCGATTGACGCTGCCGTGGGTACCATCGACGTCATGTGGCTCCCGATTTCTGCCACTGCTTTCACGACCATCGCGGCGTTCCTTCCAATGCTGGTGACGACGGGAATCATGGGACGATTTATTTCTCCGATTCC
>JBKJNQ010000012.1:0-7600 GCA_046593575.1 Bacteriovoracaceae bacterium | reverse complement strand
GTTTTTCAGCATCAGTTGCTTCAGTCATCATGACGGCGAGCTGGTCATTGTCTCCCACTGTAATCTCGTCAAAAGAAACAGTGTCGTTTTCATTCACGATCGGAAAAACATTATTGGCAACGAGCTGATTAATGGTGTTCCGGATATTGAGAAAGCGCTTCCGCTCTTTGAAGTCTTCATGGGTCACCAGAATCTGCGCGCAGTTGGCTTCATACTTCGCCAGCGCATCGACGTAGGCCTTCATCAGCAGTGGCTGTCCCACCGCCGCCGCTGCCTGTTGGTAGGAAATCATCATCTTTTTTTCATCGGGTTTTTTGATAAGGGAGCGGCCCGAGTTGATGGCACCAGAGCTCACGAGAATGGGAAAATATCCCCGCGCCCTGAGTTCCATGAGTTCCTGCACGATCATTTCAATCTTATCGCGAGAAACACCACCGGCCTCGTCGGTCACCGCAAGGGATCCGACTTTGATCACAATTCTTATAGTCATGAATTTAGTCTAAGGGAGAATCAGCGTTTGGGGTAGGTCTTATGGCACCAGACTTCACGGACCTCAAAGTATTCCGAGCGGCTGTGATTAATCCTCACGATCTGCGGGGCAAATAAATGCGGTTGCGTTCTCTTAAGCCTTACCATGATATCTGGGTCAGTGTGAAAGAGCGGACTATAGCTACTGGATTTAGCGTAAGGGCCTAAACCATACGCACGGCAAATCGCGTTCCCGCGTCTTTCAATGTTTATCGCCGGTCGATAACAGCCCACGTTCGGATCGGGGCACTCGCCGTACATATCACCCATGTCTATGGCGATTGGATAGGCAGTGCCGGATACGATAATTTTTGGTTCTATGATTCTATTTACGATAGCGCCACAGTGAATTTCTTTCTGCGTAAAGTAGCCCGGCTTATGCCGAAGATCCGCGCAGGCGAAAGTGAGAGAGGAAGAAAGAAGAAAAATGGCAATGATGAGATTCTTCATGGACCCGGAATAAACCACATTTCCGGATCCAGAGGTAAAACAGTGAAGAGATTACAGGCCTGATTTCTTAGCCAAACGTCATTTCAGGGACATTCGCCGGTATCACAAGGTCTGCTTCCGTGAGTTTTTTAATTTCTTCTACCGAAACTCCCGGAGCACGTTCCAGAAGATGAAACTTTCCACCTTCGAGACGCATAACCGCGAGATCCGTTACCACGAGTTTCACGCAATCCACTCCCGTGAGAGGAAGTGAGCACTTCTTTAAGATTTTCGATTCCCCATGCTTTGAGGCATGAGACATCGCTACGATAATATTCTCTGCACCTGCCACGAGATCCATGGCTCCGCCCATGCCTTTGACGAGTTTCCCCGGAATCATCCAGGATGCTAATGCTCCCGTTTGATCGACTTCAAAAGCTCCGAGGATCGTGAGATCGACGTGACCTCCGCGAATCATCGCAAAAGAATCTGCTGAAGAAAAATAAGCTGCACCCTTGATCACGGTGACGGTTTGTTTTCCGGCGTTGATAAGATCGGCATCAATCGTTTCTTCCGTCGGGAATTCTCCCATACCAAGAATGCCGTTCTCGGACTGGAACATGACTTCCATTCCTTTCGGGATGTAGTTCGCAACTAATGTCGGAATGCCAATGCCGAGGTTCACATAATAACCGTCGCGCATTTCGCGGGAGATACGTTCTGCAATTTGTTCGCGTGAAAGTGCCATATTATTTCCTCACCGTTCTCTGCTCAATTCTTTTCTCAAAAGTCCCTTTGATGAGACGATTGACGTAGATTCCCGGAACGTCGATTTCATCCGGATCAAGTTCACCAGGCTGAACAATCTTTTCGACCTCGGCCACGGTGATTTTTCCTGCGGTCGCAATCATCGGATTGAAGTTCGCGGCCGTTTTTCTGAAAACGAGATTTCCGAAAGTATCGGCCTTCCATGCTTTAACGAGCGCAAAGTCTGCCTTGGGAAATGCGTTCTCAAGAATGTACGGACGACCATTAAACATCTTCACATCTTTGCCTTCAGCAACAAGTGTTCCGTATCCGGTTGCCGTGAAGAATCCCGGAATGCCGGCACCAGCGGCACGGATTTTTTCTGCGAGAGTTCCCTGGGGAGTAAGCTCAAGTTCAAGCTCACCCGAGAGAACTTGTTTTTCAAAGAGGGCATTTTCGCCAACATAGGACGAGTACATTTTCTTTACTTGTTTTTTCTCGAGAAGAATTCCGAGACCGAAGCCATCAACACCTGCGTTGTTGGAGGCGATAGTGAGACCCTTCACACCGAGATCGTGAACTTTCTTGATGAGATTTTCAGGAATTCCACAAAGACCAAAGCCGCCGACCATGAGGAACATATTGTCTTTGATACCCGCGAGTGCCTCATCGTAAGTTTTAACGACTTTATTAAATCCTGCCATAACTGGCCCCCTTCAAAAATTTACCGAACACTAACATAAAAAAAGGGCCCTTTGCAGGGCCCCTTTTCATGACACTTAATGCTATTTTATTTCTAGAAATCAGAGATCTGGTTCACGAGTTCCGGGAAATCCACGAAGGGGTTTCTGATGTTCTGGTAACGGGCAACAATATCGTGCTTAGTTTTTTCAGCAGCATCGACCGGATCAGCGACATGCCATTCGCGAAGTGCTTTTTCCTGATTCTTCGAGATCACCATGTTGTAGCGGACAGCGAAGTAGAACAGAGAGCGGGCAACGTTTCCACGGTGACCTTTAGGTGGCTCAAAAATATAATCGCCTTCGGCGCGGACAAGTTTTGAGATATTGCAATTCTGAGCATTGAGCTCGTTTACAGCATCTCCGGCCACACCGAATTCGTGATTTCCACGGTCGCTGTTGGCGCGTGAGTCGGTGAGATACAAATGGTGCATATCGGACTTCTGCATGCCCTTTTCAAAGTTCGAAGCAAACTTACTCTGTGGCCATGTGTGCTCGATATTCACAGAGCTACCCATGTTGCTGGCGTCGGTTGGAGACTTGAAGGCAAATTTCTTTCCACAGTAAACGTCGATGACGAATTTTTCACTGCCTGAAGTCTGAAGGTCTCTTTCACCAAACATCACGATGCGCGCCTGATCGTAACCGATCGACTTGTGGGCGTAGCAGTCAGAGACGCAGCGACCGACTTGATCGTAATCTCCTTTTACTGAAGAGTGCGACTGAGAAAGGATGTCGAAGAGTTCGTTGATCGAAACTCGTCCGGCAGTTTTGTTTGTGTAAAAAGTTTTCGGGTAGTAAGAAAGATCTCCGTTCGGGAGTTTTTCCAGAACCAGGCCAAAGGCACTGAGTGAAAGGAAAGCGAGAGTGAAAGTGAGCAAAGTTTTCATCGGACTCCTCTTAAAAGATGTCATGATCCTAAAGAGGCCAAACTTAACTGTCACTAATAATTGCTATTAAGTTTACTTAACTATTCGAAGGACTGATATTGCGCGTAAAAGCCAATGAGCTGCAGTGCTCCCAGAATCGCTTCGTTCATCGGCTTTCTTTCAAGGAGTTCGGGCGTTCCTAAGCTTTGAATGCGCGAGTACCACTGAGAAATAATGGGAGTGTTTTCCTGAGTGCGACCCGATGTCAGAGATTTTAAAATCTCCGGGTAAGTTTCCTTGATTAACTTACAGACGGACAAAGTTACGCCATGATTTTTATCATAGTAGCCCGAGGCCCCGAAGAGGCGACAGATCGAAGGGCGCACGCTATAGGCGGTACATTTTCCGGCACCAGTTTCACGATTCCCTTCCCACATCACGCACACGTGATCTGAATTCTCTAATTTTATGATCCATTCCTCAAGTGTGCCTTCCTGATGAATCTTAAGTGCCATCGGAAGACATTCGAACACGGTGGATTCAACATCCGGAAAGAGACAGCACTTCCCGCACCCGGACAAACAAGCGAGTCCGGATTCTTTTTGAAAGCTTGAGAATGTTTCACCCATCTCATCCAAAACTTTCTGGAGATTATGGACCATTTCTTTGATATTCATTAAGAATGTTTTATTTTACCCTGACAAACCCCGAAGCAGAGGACCTTCTTAAAGAAGAAATCATGCTTTCGTATCCTGACCTCAGGCTGAGTTATTCGAGACCCGGATTTCTCACATTCAAAGCTGATAAGGAAGTGAATTTCTCCCCGGTGTTCTGTCGTCTTTCCGGTGTATCAGTGGGGAAGTTCATCAAAGAAGACCTGAAGTACGATCGTGCGTGGGTTTGGAAGGCGCAGGACACTCTGGTTATTCCTTCTGATCTGGCCGCGCTCTCTGAAAAAACACTTTTCCGCCCTGGCGAAAAAGTCACCCTGATCATGATGCTCGGACCCGATGAATATTGGGTGGGCGAGTACGTGATGAAGCCCACGCATTTTCAAACACCGGGTGAGGTGAGCTCAATTCTCGAAACTGATTCTCCCTCTCGCGCCTATTATAAAATCGCCGAGGCCGCAGAGGCGTTCGATCTTCCTTTTGATCACGAAGAAATTGTTCTGGAACTTGGGTCAGCTCCTGGAGGGGCGACACAGTTTCTCCTTGAACAGGATATGAAAGTTTACGGAGTTGATCCTGCTGACATGGATCCGAAGATTGCTAAAAACGTCAATTTCCGTCACTACCGCATGCCTTTTGAGCACATCACACCGGATACGTTTAAGAAGAATGTTGACTGGATTATCAGTGACGTGAATCTTCCACCGACAGTTGTGATGAGAGAAGTGATTCGCCTTCACGAATTCATGGAACCGCATGGTCTGGTGCTGACTCTAAAAATCAACGACAGTAAGCATCTGAGGCTTCTGTGGAAGTTTATGGATGATATCGTTGCTCTTGGGTATGAGAGATACGCTTTGAAGTATCTCCCTTCACATCGTCAGGAGCTGTGCTTAGTTGCTCTTCGCTGACATGAACCCTTGAGGGAAAAACTGATTGTGGGGATCGTGTTCTTTCTTCAGATCATGAAAAAGTCCCAGCTGATTAGCGCCGTGAAACTTCTTGATGTAATTCTGCTTTAAAAGCCCGATGCCATGCTCAGCAAACGGCGAACCCTTCCATTCATAAACTTTATTATAAAGCTCGAGAAGCTTATCCTGGCAAACTTTCACTTTGTCTTTCGTTGGAAGGTAATTGTAGTGAAGGTGAGCATCTCCGAAATGGCCGAAGAGACAATACGGAATGCCGATCTTTGAGGCCTCACGGTAAAATTGAATGAGCTTATGGAAATCCTCTCCACGAACCTGAACATCGGTTCCAACTTTCACCACACCCATCTGTGAGTTGCGCTCAAAAATCGCGCGGGGGACTCCGGCGCGAACGTTGTGGAATTTATTTTCTGCGATTTCAAATACGTCATCAGCGGAAACCTGAGTGAGGGCACACAGGACATTGCCGTAAATATCTTCAAATTGATCGGCCTTGATCTCCAGGAAAATCACGTCCTGGTTATTCCCAAGTTTTTCATCGGGCTTCAAATAGTTCATGCAATTGGCATCCAGAAGCTCGCAGGAAATGATCGCGTCCCTGTGAGACTGAACCGCCGCATGAATTTCCATGTGAGGTTTATCGTTTTCCTCCCAGCGCGGAAGAAGCATGAAGACATAGTTCACGCCGAAATTCTCTGACGTCTCAATTTCCACTTCCGTCACAAGTCCCAGCTGGCCTTCGGTGCCGATCATGAGATCCATCGCTTTTTCAAAACGCGGGTAGGGAGCGTTCTTAAAATCTCGATAGTGATTAAAGTCGGATTGATAAGGCTTAAGCGAAGAAGAAGAAGATACAAAATCATCGTCTCTCGTGAGAGTTTTTTCTTCGCCGTTAAAGTTTAAATACTTCAGACGCTTCACCTGCGAGCGCATGTTCCCGAAGGCAAAACATCTTTCACCCGTGCATGATGTGGAAATACCGGCGGTAATAAGTGCCAGCTGTTCAGTGGGAGAAGTCTTAAGATTTCTGCCTTTCGATTTTAAGAATTTCTTCGCGTCTTCCCAAGAAACTCCTCCCTTCAGAACGAGGTTTCCGTTTTCTTTTAACTCCATGTGCGCCGGCAGTTTCGACAGATCACACAGAGCAAACTCACTGTCGTCTTTCCACGGGAGAAGGGAATCCAGTTTATCGTAGGGGATAACAGTTGAGGTTTTCGATGAGAAATAGAAACTCGGTTGATGCGACTTGAGGTGACGAATGAGGTCGTCCTCGGAGTAAAATGTCTTTGTTACAAATGCCATAATGACCCTCTTAGAATAAAGGTATTTTAGCATTTTTTACCAGGGAGAGGCCATGGAAGTTGTCGCAGTTTTAGGGGCGTCTAGTGATTGTACCCGTTATGCCTACCAGGCGATGCAAATGCTTGAAGAGTATGGCCATACTCCGATCCCGGTTCACCCCCGTGAGAAAGAAGTCCTAGGAAAGAAGGTTTATCCGACTTTGGGAGATCTCGCCCAATCAGGTCAGAAAATCGACACTGTTACTGTCTACGTGAATGCTGCGATTTCGGAAAAGTTCACCAAAGACTTCATCACCCTTAAACCTAAACGCGTGATCATCAATCCGGGGGCTGAGAGCCCGAAGATGGAAGCTGAGCTGAAGAAGAATGGGATTGAGGTCCAGCACGCCTGTACTCTGGTTCTTCTTCGGACCGACCAATACTAATCACATTTGATAGGTGAGTTTTCCTTGAAATACTTTTCAAGCACCGGCCAGTAGAAGCCGTTTTTCACCTCGGTGTAATTCAGGAACACGAGGTTCGCGAGAAACGAAGAAGTTCTGAGTAATCCGAAGCTCAGCTCCGAGGGAAGAGCGATCGAATACAATTTGAAATTCTTGACCGGATATTCTCCGATCAGAAGTTGTTTATTTCTATGAACACCCGGACGGTACCGCACGAGTTTTCCATTCTCATCTTTCACGTTGAAGCCATCAATCGTGAGCGGAAGTTGCGAGTCCGGAGAGTTTAAGAACTTCAGGGCAAACTTCAGAAGGAAGCCCGGTACCGTCGCTTTCACAATCTTCCAGCCTTCATCGCCCCATTGACGGAAGTGAGGGAAGTTATCAATCATGTCTCCGTAACGGATTGGTCCGGGAGCAATCTCTTCACCCTGGAAATTATCAATCTGAAAACCGAGATCAGCTTTCGCCGTCACCCTCGTGAGTTTTGCCATATGCTGGGACCAGCAGGATTTTTGATTCTGATCGACACCGTTATAGTTTCCGTTCAAAGTGATTTCTGAAAACCCGATCACTTCTTCCCAGCTTCTCTTGAAATACATTTCTCGGTTCACATAGGCCTGCTCAGTGAAGGCCTTGATCGTTCCATCTTCCGGAATATCGAGTGTGACATCGTAGAGGCGATAATCAATGACTTTCGTTCCGCCATTTTTCTGGAGATCAAGAATGAGGGAGCCGACTGCTGTCGCATGTGCGCCGGCCTGAAGAATCGGAATTTCTCGTCCTTCAGCATTCTTCACATATTGTGGTTGATCAAAGCGGATGTGATCGTGTCCACCAACCACGAGATCAATTGATCGTGATTTTTGAACGAGCTTGGTATCACGGGCAATCCCGATGTGAGTCAGAGCGATGAGGAAATCGATATCATCTTTTTTCGCTTTCT
>JBKJNQ010000047.1:0-5244 GCA_046593575.1 Bacteriovoracaceae bacterium | reverse complement strand
ATGAATTTAGCGGTGAAAGAAACGCGCTAGGCCCGCTGTGAAAGCTCAAAGAGCTTACGATACACGCCGAACTCATTGCTAAGAACGGCGAGTATCGTAAGCTCTTTGAGCTTTCACAGCGGGCCTAGCGCGTTTCTTTCACCGCTAAATTCATTCCCCAACCCGCGAGCTTCACGTTCCATGAAGAGGGTATGAGCCGAGGTAAGAAAGCAAACATCTTATTGATGAGTCCGGGGATGATGACCGTTTTTCCGCGGAAAGCTCCCTCAAGACCGATTCTCGCCACTTTCTCAGAACTCATGAGGGGGCTGAAACCTTTCAAAGTCTGATTATTGTTTTTCAAAAACTCAGTCGCCGTTCCTCCTGGGCATAAGCACGATATCCGTACGTTTGTTCCTTTCAGCTCTTGACTCAAAATTTCGGAGAAGATTTTTACGTAGGTTTTTGACGGAGCATAGACGGTAAATCTTGGCGCATGCTGAAATGCCGCCACGGAAGACACGTTCAAAATGATCGAAGGCTTTTTATGTTCCAGCATGTGCCGGGAAAACAGATACGTACTGGTCGTGAGAGTGACCATATTCAGCTGCATGATCTTTTTGTGATCTTCCAGCGGAGCTTCGGTGAATTTCTTCCAGGGCCCGATGCCGGCATTATTGATCAGAAAATCTACCGTGCCATTTTTAGTGGCCTCATGAAAAAGAATTTCTGAAGAATCCGGAAGCGATAGATCCAGTGAAAGAGTCTCAACCTGAATTCCATACAGCGCCTTCAGAGTTGCTGCAAAAGCTTCAAGCTGATCTTTTCTTCGTGCAACCAGAAAAAGATTCATTTTCTTAGCAGCAAGTATCCTCGCAAAGTCTGCACCAATTCCACCTGATGCACCGGTGATGACGGCCCTATTCATTTCTTCACCAATGTCTTTTGAACCGGAGCATAGACCTCGAATTCGAGTGAGGGATAGTCATAGTCCCCATTGGACTCAGAAAGTTTCGTCACCTCATTCACTTTATTATTGCTGTCATACCCAAAATGGAAATAGGTACGGATGTTGCCTTCATCATTCGTCGTCTGAATAAACCAGCGTAGAAGTCCTTTGTCATACGCCATGATTCTTACAGCATTAATATCGTAAGGGCCGCGTTCAACCCCTTTGCGGTTTTCGACAAATGAAACTGCCTTGAGTTCTCCCTTCTCTTTGAAAACCCGATAGTGAGAAGTGGTATCTGAAAAGGGTGAGTCGTAGCGTTTTCCAGAAGTATGTTCAGCGACAGCATCTTTTACTTCGAAAAATGCCAGAAGATCTGGTGTGAAAAATTTCATGAGCTTATTATCGAGTTGATAGTCCTGAATCCCATCCGGGATGAACTGCACGACAGGAGTCTTTACCGTGAGCTTATGCCAGCCCGTTTTATCTTTTAATGAAGCTGAGTATTTCATAAGCTTGTGCGCCTCTTCGAGGAGAGCCTTCTTTTTAAAGTCAGGCCTAACTTTATAAAAGACAACGTTAGGGACATCTTTGAAATATTGTCTCTGTTCCTCTGGATAATAAGAGACCTTCTCATTGGTGCGGAAAGTGTTGTTGGCAAAGGGATAAGAAGCAGGCTTTTTAGCAAAGAACTCTGCGACTTCAATTCTTTCCTTTATCCAGGCCTTGAGCTTAGCAAATTTTTCCTGCTCGACGCCTGGATTATAAGGAATACGGGATTTAACAAAAGTTTTGATGTCAGAGATGCAAGTATCTTTGTAGGTCTTTCCCGGATAGCTCGAGACAATTTTCATCATGATCCTAGTGAGACCGTGATTTTCTGGAAGTTTTACGGTGAGCTTTTGCGGGCCCATCTTATTTTCAAGGGTTCCTTTCAAGGTCGTCTGAAACTGAGGTTTTGTTCCGTAAAAGTGAAGTTCAATTTCTTTGGCAGCTCCATTTGCGGCCAGAAGACTTTTTGATTTCTGATAGCCGTTATAAATTTCAACTTCAACTTCCTCGGCCGTATCAAGGTTTGATACTTCCCACTCGAGGGTTTCGTTTTCACCGTTGCCTTCAATTCCCTCGACCCATGCAGTAGCGAGATTGTCATCGAAGGCATAATTAGGATGATAATTTTCCTGATACTTGTTCCAGTTTGACTGAAGGAACGAGGACGCCGTCCCGGATTCAACATATAGACGGTTCATGCCGTCAGCAAAAACCGAGATTGAAAAAAGTAAAACCAAAACGTACATAAAAACCTCTCTTACTTTAACAGGCCCTGAAGCACGACTCGATCCTGGTCATGCTCAGGGATCTGACTATATTTTTTGTCTGAATTTTTTAAAAAATGGTAAACGAAACGATACTCCACCGGGAGCTTCTGCTCAATTTTTACTTCAACTACGGTATTAGGCTTTAGGGTGGTGTCACTTACTAAACGAAAGCTTTCGTCTCGCGAATATTTCCGGTGAAACGACCTTAGGACAAAAAATTTACCGTTTACTTTCACTTCCAGCGTGAGTCTGCGGAAAACATCTCCGGAAGGATAATGATGGCCGATGTTTATAAGCTCGATTTTTAATATACCTCTGGAGGGAGAAGACACTTTCAGCGGAGAAATTAATTTTGCATGGGCCCCCTGGAAAAGATGTCTTCCCTCAGGCATGTGACACTGCTGGCAGGTTTTATCGCCCCCCGCTTTCTGATATTCCTTCCACTGCGAGTAGGTGTTCTGCGCATTCACCTGAGTGAGATGAATCTGCCCGTCGGTGACAGCATTGATATCGAACTCATGGCAGCCGGCGCAGAATTTAGGTGATTTGATAAAATCTGATTTCTCTCCACCATGGAAAATGGAACCTGCGACCTTCCCGTCTCTCACATGACAGGCAACACAGTTCACACCCTCATGGGAGATCTTGAGAATGGGACTTTTTTTGATTTCCTGAAACTGTTCCTTAAGAGGGGCGTGACAGTGAAGACAACGGTCCTGTTTTTCCCGGACATAACCTTCAAAAAAGTTCTGATTCGTGTAAGAAACGCGATGTCTCGACTTCGACCAGTCATGGAATTCCTGATGGTGACAGCCAGCGCAGCTTTCCGCTGAAAGATCTTCGCTCTTTGCATGAGTTACCAGTGGGGCCATCGCCTCACGAACAAAGTAAGAATTAAGAAAGGGATCTCCTGCAAACAGTTGAGCTGAGAGGAGAATCATCAGTAAGTTCATGTGGAAAAAGCATAACCCGGAAACTTCACAACGCAGAGCTTCGACTTCAAAAAAATTGTCCGCGTCAGTGTGAAAATTGATTTAGTCACCCCTCCGTCCCCATGATAAAATTTTGGCGAATAACATCCCTAGGAGTGCAGAGTGTCAGAAGAAAATC
This sequence comes from Bacteriovoracaceae bacterium, assembly GCA_046593575.1. Classification (GTDB taxonomy): domain Bacteria; phylum Bdellovibrionota; class Bacteriovoracia; order Bacteriovoracales; family Bacteriovoracaceae; genus Peredibacter. Next base: position 1,887 of record JBKJNQ010000047.1, on the reverse strand, counting down.
TCAAGTCGATGGCGGACTTAGTTTCCCACTGTAAACATCGCGGTTTTATTTTTCAGAGTTCCGAAATTTACGGAGGCCTGGGATCTTGCTGGGACATGGGTCCGTTGGGAGTTGAACTGAAAAACAACGTGAAGCAGTCCTGGTGGAAAGCGATGACCTTCAGAGATGACATCGATGGTCTCGATGCTTCCATTCTTATGCACCCAACGGTCTGGAAAGCTTCCGGTCACGTCGACAACTTTTCTGATCCGATGGTGGACTGTAAAATTTGTAAGGCACGCTTCCGCTCTGACAATATTGATCTCACAGCACCTTGCCCATCATGTAAGGCGAAAGACTCTTACACAGAACCAAGAAACTTCAATCTCATGTTCCAGACTCAGATGGGAGCAGTTGAAGATTCTTCCTCAACGGTTTATCTCCGTCCGGAAACGGCCCAGGGGATTTTCGTTAACTTCCCCAACGTCCAGACGACGATGAGAAGAAAACTTCCTTTCGGAATCGCTCAGATCGGAAAAGCTTTCCGTAACGAGATCACTCCGGGGAACTTTACTTTCAGAACACGCGAATTTGAACAGATGGAAATGCAATACTTCATCAAGCCTGGCACTCAAGCTGAGGCGATGGAGCAGTGGAAGGCCCTTCGCTGGCAGTGGCACATTGATAACGGACTTCGCGCGGATCGCCTTCGCTGGAAGAAACACGAAGAGCTCGCTCACTATGCTGATGCCGCTTTCGATATCGAGTATCAGTTTGCTCACGGCTGGGGCGAGATGGAAGGCATTCACTCGCGCACGGATTTCGATCTGCGCCAGCACGAACAATTCTCTGGGAAAAATCTTCACTACACGGACCAGATGGATGGAAATAAAAAATACATTCCTTACGTCCTTGAGACATCTGTTGGATGTGACCGCTGTATGCTGGCAGTGATGAGTGATGCCTTCAGAACAGAATTCCCGGGTGATCCTGAGAAAGAACGTGTGGTCATGATTCAAGCCGAGTCTTGCTCCGATTAAAGCTGCGATCATGCCGCTCATGAAAAAAGCCGAGCTTGAGCCGACAGCACGCACTCTTCTGGCGGAACTCCAGAAAGATTTCAAGTGCGAGTACGACACTGCCGGATCTATCGGGAAGCGCTATCGCCGCCAGGATGAAATCGGAACTCCGGTTTGTATCACGATCGATTACGACACCATCACTGATCACGCAGTGACTATTCGTGACAGAGATACAATGGTTCAGGAGCGGGTTGCTCTGGACAAGGTCAAGACCTACATCAAAGAAAAACTTTCACTTTAACGTCGAGGCGGGAGCATCATGAAACAATGGGTTTATAAGTTTTCAGCTGAACAAACTGACGGAAACAAAGACATGAAAGCACTCCTGGGCGGTAAGGGTGCAAACCTCGCTGAAATGTGTGCGATGAAACTCTCGGTTCCACCGGGTTTCACAGTTACGACTGAGGCCTGTCTCGACTTTTATAAAACCAATAAGGAAATCTCAAAAGAAATCCGTGAGCAGATGATCGAGTCTCTGGGGTGGGTGGAAAAACTTACCAACAAGAAATTCGGCGATCTCGAAAATCCGCTGTTGTTCTCCGTCCGCTCAGGGGCTAGGGCCTCGATGCCGGGAATGATGGATACAGTTCTGAACCTTGGTCTCAATGATAAAACAGTTATCGCCCTTGCGAAGAAAACGAATAACCCGCGCTTCGCGTGGGATTCATATCGCCGCTTTATCCAGATGTTCTCGAACGTCGTTCTCGGTGTGAATACCTCACATCTCGAAAGTAACCTGGAAGATCTGAAAGAGGCGCGTGGTGTTCATGAGGATACGGCACTCACTGCTACTGATCTTGAAGAACTCGTGAAAGTTTATAAAGCG
>JBKJNQ010000216.1:0-29361 GCA_046593575.1 Bacteriovoracaceae bacterium | reverse complement strand
CCATCGCGATGTTCTGATAAGCATCCGTGAGTCCATCATAGGCCATGGAGTCTCTCATTTCCGTTGAACCATATTTGAAACCGGTTCTGGAATTCATGAGAAGGTGGGGAGCGAGCGACATGTTTTCCATACCGCCGGCAACAACGAGCTTGTTATCACCAGTCATGATGGAGCGAGCTCCAAGAATCACGGCCTGAAGGCCCGAGCCGCAAACTTTTCCCACGGTTGTGGCAGGGACTGTATTCGGAAGTCCAGCAGCCAGAAGTGCCTGACGTGCAGGTGCCTGGCCCACACCAGAGGTGATCACATTGCCCATGAACACTTCATCGATTTTTGTTTTATCTACGCCGGCCTTTGCAATGGCACCTTCGATAGCAGTTGCACCGAGTTTCGTCGCCGGAACCTGAGAAAGAGTTCCCATGAAAGAACCAATCGGGGTGCGTGCTCCACCAAGAATATAAACGGCCATATGATGTCCTTTTGCGAATGAGAGATTGTCTTTCTATCGGAAATATCTTAAACGAAGGCTGCTCTGAATTGCACCTAAAAAACCTTCATTTAAGGCGGGAAGTCATGCTGGCCAGACAGAAGAATTCGAAGAGTGGAAAAGTCATCCCACTAGACTGGTCTGAGGGTGTTGCCCGGCTTCTGAATGAGGGCTACAAGTCAGAGTGTAAGACTCAGGGCCGCTATTTCGACGTGCTTGGGCAAATTTATCAGGAAGAGCTTCTCCTCATCACCTCGTGGTTATCTGAGAAGGATCAGTTTGCTGCTCCCATCACGCTCTTTCTTTCCTGCAACCAGGAACAGATGAATACGGAGAAAAAAGTCAAAGAGACCCAGGAAAACTTCATCGATCTTACGGGGATGTTTTTCGACGAGATTTTTTCTTCGGAAGAGTGGAATAATTTTGAACCAGAATGGCAGGAAGTGACTCATAAAGGTCAGACCTACTGGCATAAGATCACCCGCGAAAACATCAACGCGACTCTCGAGGCCAATAAGCTCTTAGGGGAAGATTTTGATATGGAAGATGAGATTGAGGATGACGACGAAGATCTTGATCAGTAATCAAAATAAAAAAAGCCCTCGAAAGAGGGCTTTTTTTTATTCAATAATCATTCGTCTTCGTAGCGGAGTGAGCTCGAGATTGTCTCAATCCCGATATCGTCTCCATCATCATCATCATCATCCGCATTCACAAGCTCATCTTCTTCGAAATCAAACTCCGAAGTGATGTTGAGCTGATTGAGGACAGTATAGAATTCCTTATCATCAGAAAGATCTGAGAGAAGTGCTTCGATGTATTTCGGCGGATACTTAGAAATAAGTTCTTCGATATATTCCTGGAGTTTCCCTTCTTTCAGGATCTCGCGTTTCTTCTGGATAACTTTCCAGTTACGGAGATAGTGAAGACGGCAATAACTCTGAGTTGTACGGATGTTGTCACAACCCTTCTCAACGCATTCATCATTTTTAGGATCGATAAAGAAATCCATTGTGCCGATAGCTTCAGCAATGTCTTTCCAGTTGAAGTGCTCACGAAGCTCAGCGATTTCATCACCGATTTTTGATTCGAGTTCGTTCATCACGGCATTTTTATATTTTTTGCTCTTACCTTCGAAGAGATCGACCTGGACGACTTCGTCGTATTTTGACTTACCGCCCTTCGCTCCACCCTTAGACTTCTTAGCGTATTCGAGGAATTCATCCTCGCCTTCTTCTTCATCATTACGGCGGCGGGGAGCTTCGTCTTCGACTTCTTCACCAGCAGCAATTCTCTTCGCGCGGATTTTGTCGTCTTTCTCGCGCTGCTTAGCTTCAACTTTCTTTCTCTTCTCGTCTTCTTTTGCCTGGATCTTGGCTTGCTTGGCCTGGAGCTTTTCCTGCTCTTTTTGTTTCTTCTCGTTATCTTTATTCTTGGCCTTGTCTTTCAGCTCTTTTTCTTTTTCTTTCAGAAGAAGTGCTTTCTCACGGGCCTTATCTTTTTCGAGTTGAGCTTTTTCTTTTTGCTTTTCTTTAGCGAGGCGAGCTTTTTCTTTAGCAGCTGCCGCCATCTCTCTGGCCTTGTGAGCTTTCAATTGTTCTTTCGTCATCGTCTTCACTTTCGAGACGACCTTCGACAACAAAGATTTTTTGGGAGCTGGTTTTTTTGCAGCAGCCGCTTTCTTCGCGGGAGCTTTTTTCGCTGGGGCTTTCTTCGCCATCTTTGCTACTTTTTTTGGAGGGGTTTTTGCCGGTTTTTTGGCAGCTGGTTTAAGAGCTTTCTTAGCGGGCATTTTACCTGCGGGCTTCTTTTTAGCCATACATTTCTCCTCAAATAATACTTAAGCGAATTCAGTGCGTATAAAACAAATTTAGTAGATACACTAGCAAAGCGAGAGTCCGTTTGTGAAGAGAAAATGACAAGGACGGCCTAATGAATCGCCTTGAGTTCATTCGAGGCAATTACCATTCGTTGAACTTCGGAAGTTCCCTCATAAATCTCAGTGATTTTAGCATCTCGGAACATGCGCTCCACTGGATATTCACGGGTGTAACCATTTCCACCGCAAAGTTGGATCGCCTTCGTGGTCACCCACATCGCTGATTCCGAGGCCATGAGTTTGGCCTGTGCGGACTCTTTGGAATAGGGAAGCCCCGCATCTTTCAGAGCAGACGCGTGGTAAATGAGCAGACGTGAAGCACCAATTTTCGTGCTCATATCAGCGAGCATGAACTGAATTCCCTGAAGATCTGATAAGGGAGCTCCGAACTGAATTCTTTGCTTAGTATAACGAATGGCATAATCAAAAGCTCCCTGAGCAATCCCAAGCGCCTGAGCAGCAATTCCGATTCGTCCGCCGTCGAGAGTCGCCATCGCCACTCTGAAGCCTTTTTCCGCATCTCCCAGGAGTGCGTCTTTCGGAACTTTCACTTTATCGAATGCGAGCTGGCAAGTTGAAGAGCCGCGAATGCCGAGCTTGTCTTCTTCTTTGATAATCGAGAATCCCGGATTAGAAGTCTCCACGATGAAACAAGAAATCCCCTTGTAGTCAGGAGTCTTTTTAGTTTTCGCAAAGACGATGCAAATGTTCGCTTCTTTGCCGTTCGTAATCCAATTTTTGACACCGTTTATCTCCCAGTGATCGCCTTTGTCTTCAGCAAAAGTCGTAAGTGATCCAGCGTCTGATCCCGCGTTGGGTTCAGAGAGGCAGAAGCAACCAATCCATTCGCCAGAGGCCATTTTCGGGAGATATTTTTTCTTCTGGGCATCCGTTCCGAAATTGAGAATTGGCCAGATTCCAAGTGACGTGTGAGCAGAAACAAAAACACCGGTTGAGGCGCAGTTGCGGGAAATTTCTTCGACGATCAGAGCGTAAGAAAGATAATCCATTCCCGCTCCGCCGAATTCTTCCGGAACGTAGGATCCAAGGAATCCGTTCTCGGCAAGTTTTGCGATCTGAGTTTTAGGAAGATGGCCTTCGTGATCCACTTTCATGGCATGAGGAAGAATTTCTGAATCAGAAAACTTCTTGAGCATATCGCGGATTTCTTTGTATTTCTCATCGAGCATCATAGTCTTATTTCCCTGTAAAATTAGCTTTGCGTTTCTCTAAGAAGGCAGACGTTCCTTCGATCATCTCAGGAGTCTGAAAAATATTTCCGAACTCTGTGGCTTCACTCTCAAAACCTTTCCCGATCACGGATTTTGCTCGCGCAATCGCCGCTGGAGAATTCGCCAGCGATAGCTTGAACCAGTTCTGGCAACCTTCCATGAGTGCGGTTTTATTTTCAAAAAGTTCGAGGGCAATGCCCAGTTTTTTTGCTTCTTCCGCATTCACATTTCGGCCTGAGAACATGAGTTCTTTTGCTCTTCTTTCGCCGACCGTTCGCGCAAGTCTCTGGGTGCCGCCGAATCCTGGAATGAGTCCGAGTTTTACTTCCGGAAGTCCAAATACAGCATTGTTAGTGGCAAAAATAAAATCACAGCTCATCGCCATTTCAAAGCCTCCGCCCAGGGCAAAACCATTGACGGCCGCGATGGTGGGAAATTGAAGAGATTCCAGAAGCATCGTCACAATTTGTCCGAGTTCAGAGAAAGATCTCGCTTCCCCATTTGTCATCGGACGCATTTCCGCAATGTCGGCACCTGCGATAAATGCTTTCTCACCTTCACCAGTCAGAATGAGACCTTTCATTGGTGTGCGTTTTAATTCCGTCAGGCAATCTTTGAGTTCGCGGTGAACCTGGATATTAAGAGCATTCAGTTTTGACGGACGATTGATCGTGAGAATCCCAACGTCGCTGCTGGTATCAAGGGTGATCGTCTCAAATTTATTTGTCATAAGTGTGGAACCCTTTACCGTTCTTTCTTCCGAATCTTCCAGCTGCCACATACTGTTTTAAGAGCGGGCACGGACGATATTTCGTGTCTCCCAGTCCGTCATGAAGAACATTCATGATCGCCAGGCATGTATCCAGACCGATGAAATCGGCGAGCTCCAGTGGGCCCATTGGCTGATTGGTTCCGAGCTTCATCGCCGTATCGAGATCTTTAGCCGAAGCCACACCCTCATAGAGAGCGTAAACGGCTTCGTTGATCATAGGCATGAGGATACGGTTGACCGCAAATCCAGGAAAGTCCTGAGCGCGCACAAAAGTCTTACCCATTTTTTCTGATACTGCCGCAACTGTGTTGAAGGTTTCATCCGTTGTTTCCAGACCACGGATTCCTTCCACCAGTTTCATCACGGGTACCGGATTCATGAAGTGCATTCCGGCGACTAGTTGCGGGCGTTTTGTTACGGCCGCAATTTCTGTGATGGAAATGGAAGAGGTGTTGGAAGCAAGAATCGCATCAGCTTTAGCGACTTCATCGAGCTTTTTAAAAATTTCAAATTTCAGGTCTTTTCTTTCCGTCGCGGCTTCAATGATGAGGTCGCAATTTTTGAGATCATTCATCTCCAAAGTCGCCTGGATTTTCCCGAAAGCATTTTTGGCATCGTCGGCGGACCACTTGGCCTTCTCAACACCTTTGTCGAGCTGCGTCTTAATAAAATTGTGACCGAAATCGAGGGAATTTTTAAAGGCGTCGAAGAGCACAACTTGGTATCCGGTCTGGGCAGCGACCTGAGCAATCCCGCGACCCATCTGTCCAGCGCCAACAATTCCAATTATTTGAATATTCCGCATATGAAACCGTCCTTCGCCTGAAATAAGAGAGAAAAAAAGTGTGGATTAAGAATATGACGACGGATTTCGGGGGTCAACGACATTCACTCTTGCCACAAGACCTTAGATTGTTTATAACATCGCAATATTTTTGAATAAATATGCAATCAGGAGAACATTAAGTGGCCAATCACAAGTCGTCAGAAAAAAGAGCAAAACAAGAAAAAGTTCGTCGTATGACGAACAAAGTGAAAACTGCACGTGCCCGCACGACTGTTAAATCACTTCGCGAAGCCGTAGCTAAAGGCGATGCAACTACAGCTAAAACACTTCTCGTGAAAGCTCAGTCGCTCCTTGCTAAACTCGCTAAGTCACCAGCGATGAAGAAGCAGACAGCTGCGCGTAAGACTTCACGTCTCACGAAGCTTGTTGCTGGATTAAATAAATAATTTGCCATAGAACCTGGCTTTTTTAAGAATAGACCCAAAGTATAACCCGGAGTGCCGGTGCAAATACTTTGGGTTTTCTTATTTAAGGGGTTCCTATGAAATTTTCTACTCTCGCTCTTCTCCTCATATCTCTTCTTATTACCTCATGCGGACTTCAATCGATTCCTCAGGCCAACAACGATGTTGAAGGCAAGTGGGCAGAAGTGCAGAACCAATACAAAAGACGGGCCGATCTTATTCCGAATCTTGTGAACGTTGTGAAGGGTTATGCCAAACACGAACAGGAAACTCTCCAAGGTGTGATCGAGGCGCGCGCGAAAGCAACGGCGGTAAATGTCGATGCAAAAAATCTCACTCCGGAAACGATGAAGAAGTTTCAGGAAGCGCAGACTGGTTTATCACAAGCACTTGGTCGTCTGATGGTTGTTTCAGAAAGATATCCGGATCTGAAGGCGAACGAAAGCTTCATCGGGCTTCAGTCTCAGCTTGAAGGAACAGAGAACAGAATTTCTGTTGCCCGTCGCCGCTACATTGAATCGGTTCAGGAATTTAATAACCTCGTGACCGTTTTTCCGACCAGTCTCACGAACTCGATGGTTCACCATCTGGAGAAAAAACCTCAGTTCACGGCTGGTGAAACTGAGCAGGCAACTCCGCAAGTACAATTCTAAATGCGGTTTCTTTTTTCACTCCTTTTTCTTTTTAGTTTTTCGATATGGGCGCAGGAACTTCAGGTTCCTGCTCTCACCTCGCCTGTCATGGACACCGCCAATATTCTTACGGCCGAAGAGCGTGAAGACCTGGCGAAATACGCTTACGAAATTTACACCCACAACGGTCCACAGATCACCATTTTCACAGTTCCCGATCTTCAAGGTTATGCCATCGAAGATTTCTCGATGAAAGTCGCTGAGAAGTGGCAACTGGGAACGAAGAAGGCCGGTAACGGAATTCTCGTCATGATTTCCAAGGCCGATCACAAGATGCGCATCGAAGTTGGTGAAGGTATCGAGGGCGAACTCACTGATTACGATACTTCTCAATATACTCGGAAGATTTTCCCGGAATATTTTCGTCGCGGAGAATTTCACGGTGCCCTTCGCCTGTTTCTTGAGGACGTCGCGCGCAGATTTAATATCAAAGAACAAAATGAAAGTTCAATCGTAAGAAGGGCGGCACCATCGCGTCCGGGCTCACCTTTAGGGCCCGCCCTTCCCTTCTTTATTATTGTGCTGGTGGTGAGCTATCTCATCGGAATGAAAAAACCCCTTCTTCGCGGGGCCTTGAGTGGCGCGGGAATGGCGGGCGTCGGCTGGCTCATGGTTCCGGGTATCGGAACTGCCGTTGTGTTTCTCGTGATCGTCGGATTTCTTATCGGTATCATCGGCATCGGCAATATCCTGATGGGGCTCGCCATGAGTGGTGGCGGTCGCGGAGGCGGCGGAGGATACGGAGGTGGTGGCGGTGGTGGATGGGGCGGCGGCGGCGGAGGCTTCTCCGGCGGCGGTTCATCGGGGAGTTGGTAAATGAATGCAATGATGGCCCAGGAAGATATCAAGATCGTCGAAGACAAGCTTCGGCATTTTGAAAGCAGTACCGGTTGCGAGCTACTCCTTATTGTTTGTGAGAGTTCGGATGATTATCCGGCGGCGCCTTTTCGTTTCGGGCTGGTTGCGAGTTTTCTCTTTAATCTCGTTTTCAGTCATTACATAGAATTTCAGTACGCCGAAATCTGGCCGATCTTCTTTCTTCTTACCTTTTTATTTTTTACCTGGATCGGAAGATTCCGTCCGGTGAAAAAACTTGCCCTCACCGACTGGGAAGTCCGGCGCGAGTCGCGTGAGAAGGCGATAGAGCTTTTCCACACTCAGGGTTCAGCGAAAGTGAGCCATCAGGTGACGGCCATGATTATGATCTCGGTGCTTGAGCGCCAGATCCATGTTCTGGTCGATAATAAACTGAAAGAGCAGATCTCACAGCAGGAGCTTGATGACCTCGTGATCATCATGCAAACCCACTTCCGCGCCGGAAACATGGTTATGGGCTTTACCGAGAGCATTGAGTCTCTTCAAAACAAGATTTTGAAGGATTTTGGTGGTAAGGTAGGAACAAAGAATCCAGGCGAACTCAAAGACTCCATTCTCTTCCTCTGAGGAATGTATGATTAATCGTTATGACGTGAAAGATATCTCCTCTCTCTGGACTGACGAGAGCCGCTTCCGCTATTACCTGAAAGTGGAGCTCGCTCACCTTCGGACTCTCGAAGAAACGGGCATGGTTCCCAAGGGAACTGCCGACAAAATGACGAATGCGAAAATCAATCCGGACAGAATTGCGGAAATCGAAAAAGTCACAAACCACGACGTGATCGCTTTTTGTACCAGTGTTACAGAACAATATGCGCCGGAAGATGGACGCTTCTTTCACTTCGGCATCACCTCTTCAGATGTGATTGATACCGCCCACGCTCTTCTCATGAAAGACTCCATGGCCGTGATTGAAAAAGATCTGGCTGAGCTCGAAACGGCACTTAAAAACAAGGCCAATGAGACGAGTGATCTTTTATGCATGGGACGAAGCCACGGAATTTTTGCCGAGGCAATGGTCTTTGGTCAGAAGTTTCTTTCTTTTCAGGCAGAACTTAATAGAAGAAGAACCGACTGGACTCATATCACGGGAGAACTTACGGGCCAGCTCTCGGGTGCCGTCGGAAATTACACTGTCGTCACTCCTGAGCAGGAAGAAGCAACTCTCAAGAAACTCAATCTGAAAGTTGAACCGGTATCTACTCAGGTTATTCCGCGCGATCGCTACGCTCTCACCATCCAAATCGGTGCTTTGATCGGATCCCTTCTTGAAAGGATGGCGACGGAATTCCGTCTTCTTCAGCACTCTGACGTTGATGAAGTTCGCGAAGGATTTTCGAAAGGCCAGAAAGGCTCATCGACGATGCCGCATAAAAAGAATCCGATCTCATCAGAAAATATCGCCGGTATGGCACGTATCCTCAGATCGCATGTGATTCCCGCTCTGGAGAACTGTGCCCTCTGGCACGAGAGAGATATTTCTCACTCATCGGTTGAGCGCATGCTTCTTCCCGACCACTTCGGCCTTCTTTCCTATTCGCTGAGAAGAATGAAGAACGTGGTGGAAAATCTCGTCATTGATCGCGACAAGATCGAGGCTAAGGTTTCAGGGAATGAGAAAATTTACTCAAGCTATGTTCTTCATCATCTGATCATCATGAATCCGGACAAAAAACGTGAAGAACTTTATGAAGTCGTCCAGAAAGCTTTCTTTGATTCGAAGAACAAGGATGAGCTGAAGAAAAATCTCTCGGCTCTGACAGTCAAGCACGATGCTTCAAAGTGGATTGATTTTGAGAATCTCCGGAAGCATTACCGCGAAGAATTTAAGAAGATTCAGGCAAGAGTGTAAGCAAAGAGGCCGGTCACCCGGCCTCTTTGAGATTAAATTTGCTGGATTCGGCGTAATTCATTATCCAGGTAAGTATTCAGCTTAACTTTCGCATCACGGTTGTACCGAATATTTCTTGGATCATTAAGATCTACCTTGATCAGATCCAAAATTTTTTCATAGTCTTTCTTCTCAACTGCGGAGTGGATGTTGAATACAACATCTCGCTCAGTGAGCTTATAAAAGATCGCCTGGAGCCACATATCCCTGGTGAGTCGATTTTCAATGTCGGCAGTTTTCAAAATTTTTGCATTCAGAATTCCATCAGCGAGTTTGATTTTTGCCATACGGTTGGAAAAGATACTGTCTACTTTTCCTTCGCCTGCTGGAGAGATCACTTCGCTATCAGCTGCAATTCCGTCGACCGACTCGACTTCCTCATAAAGGGTTTCACAGAACGAAGTATTGTCACCTTTAACTTCAATTTTTCCATTGCTAAAGAAGCGGACAACTTCACCGATGTCTGAATTTGAAGCGTAGACAACATTTTTTTGGTATTTTGGGTGATTGTCAACTTCCGGAGAAACTGTGCCGTTAGTGTATTCGAATCCGTTCGTAGTTCGGTAATTCACGCGACCATCTTCGAACGCATGTTCAGTCGAGCCAATTCTTTCGAACTGATCAATGACTATTTTCCCAGGCTTAATTCCATTGGGAAGCTCAGAAACTTCTCGTGATACATTTGAATTCACATACTGAAACCCATTGGTGGTGCGATAAGAAACTTTCCCATTTTGAAAAAGATTTTCAGTCATACCGATGCGGTCAAACGAATCAATAACCCGGTCATTAACTTTTATCCCACGTAATTCAGAAACAGCGGGAGAGATGTTAGAGTTAATATATTCAAAACCATTTGAAGTTCTGTAAGCGACTTTTCCGTTATCATAGACTGCTTCAACCTGACCAATCCGTTCGAAGTTATCCATCGCCTGAATTCCTGGTCTCAAGAGACCACGGGAAGTGACTTCGGGTGATATGTTTTTTGAAATGTATTGAAACCCATTCGTGGTTCGAAAGCTCACTCTTCCATCGGCAAAAGCGAGTTCAGTCAACCCCTGTCGTTCAAAGTTATCAATAATTTTTCCGTGAATGGGAAAACGAGGAGAAGCTACTTCAGGGACAACATCCGAAGAATTTCCGTCATACATAAAACCGTTTGAGGTCTTATAAAAGATTTTACCATTCTCAATCCGATCAACGACTCCAATACGATCAAACCGGTCGACGACATTTTGCCCTACAGTTTGGCCAGAAGCTAAATTCGTAAGCAGAAGTGATAATAAGAAGAATGTTATTTTCATTGGGCCCCCGTATAAATATATAGGGACTTAGAAGCAAAACTGATACCAAGATAGGATGGTCCAGAGCGATGATTTTAGGTGTTCGGGTGTCTAAAGGTTAGACACCCTTGTAAAGACTTCAGGCTTTAAAGAGATTCGAAATTCCCCGTCATGACACTATATCTCGTCATGCGCCCGTTAGGAGCGATGAGATAAGCCCCCTCTTCTCTGACTTCTACACGGCCTTGAGTTCCTACATAAAAACTTTTGTAATCCGAGCGATCAGCATCATAGACCACGAAATAACTTCCGATCGAGGCAGCCAGAAGTCGCGCGTATCTTCCTCCGACTAGAGAGTCGTTGGCCCCACGGGAACCGATGTACTCATCGCTGAAAGAAGCATTGTTATAAGTGATAAGATAACTTCCAACCAGAGCACCACCGAGATTGCGTCCGGCAACCAGAATAGGATTCCGCATTCCTCCCACATATTTTTCCGCAATGTTATTCCCATCCGTCGCCATCAGATAAGAACCAATGGCGATCATGGCAATCGAATTCGAGACTTCAATTATCGGAGCATCGTTGCCGGATAAATATTTTTCGAGGATCTCGCCACCAGCCTTTGCCACGAGCAGATAAGATCCCATGACCGCAACCGCCATGCGACCACGAACCACGAAGGCCTTAGCTCCGTTTCCACCGACATACTTTTGAGAGAAATTACCCTGGAAGTAAGTCGTAAAATAAGAGCCAGTAACTAGGGCGCCAAAGTCACCATTGCAATCCACTTGTCCATTCGAGCCACCGATATATTTTTCATATTTCTGGATCCCGTCAATAACCCTGAAATATCCCCCATCAAATGAGCAGATGATCCGCGGTTCTGGCCAGTTTTGGGCGAAGGCCACGGAGCTGATAAGAAGGGCAAAAGCGAGCATGAGTTTCATAGGAAATCCTTAGATTAATTACCTAAGTCCTATCGCGGAAGAGAACCTTCGCCAAGGAGTCTATAGAATTTATCCGATGCCTTCCCATTTTCCCGGGAAAAGCTATAAAGGAACCACTAAATTCAATGAGGTAAACATGAAAACTATTCTGGTACTTAGTCTTCTTTTCAGTCTTGGGGCATGGGCCAAGGGACCTTCGCTTTTCGTTAAGGACGGCGCCAAGCTCCTCGACGTGGAAGAGCTCATCAAAAATGGTGACGACGTTCAGGCGGTTTATGGTTTCGAGGCCTTCTGCTACCAGGGCGAAGTGAACACAGTCATGGCGAAAATCGCAACTTGGAACAAAAAAGGTTCATTCTTTTCTGGTGATGGCGGAGGCTTTAAGCTTAAAAAAATCGGCGTTAACCGCGGTATCGTTTCTTACGATATTACGCTGAAGTTCGAGGACGAAGTCGTTCCGGGCGAATTTCAGACAGTGATCGTTAAGCCTTGCTCGTTCAGAAGATTAGACCGCCGGTAGAAGTGATCTTTCCGAGAACCATGGATTTTTCTCCTGCCAATTCTGGCAGGAGCTTCTGTGGATCCTTGCACGCGATCACCAGGCCAATCCCCATATTGAACGTCTCATAGGATTTCGCCTTATCCATTCCTGAACGCTTCACAATCTCATTCATAAAAGATGGTCTGAACTCATCGGTAGGGAGATTTGTTATTTCATAACCCAGATCTTCATTCATCCGCGGAATATTGTGAAAACCACCACCCGTAATGTGTGAAAGGCCGGAGATGTTTTCGGGTTGAGTCTTGAGAAGATTCATCACGAGATTCACATACAGTTTGGTGGGAGTCAGAAGTTCTTTTTTAAGTTCTGTTTCATGATCCTGAACGAGTTTTCTCACCAGGGAGTAACCATTGGAATGAAAGCCACTCGAAGCTATTCCAATCAACGTATCACCCGGAGAAACTTTCTCAGGTGAGAGCCAGTTTTTCTTCATCACTTCACCGACACAAAATCCTGCGAGATCATAAACGCCGGTGGCGTACACACCCGGCATCTCGGCAGTTTCTCCACCGATGAGAGCGCATTTTACTTCCTTGCAGGCCTTGGCGATTCCTTCCACGAGCTGGGTATGAATTTCGAGATCAAGTTTTCCTGAAGCCAGATAATCGAGAAAGAAAAGAGGACGAGCGCCGGTACAGATCACGTCATTCACACACATCGCGACGAGATCCTGTCCGATGGTGTGATGAATGCCGAGTTCCTGGGCGAGCTTCACTTTTGTTCCGACTCCATCCGTGCCAGCGGCCAGATAGCGGTCATCATCAATTTCATAGAGAGCAGCAAAGCCCCCGACTCCACTCACGACTTTATCCGTGTATGTATCCTTGATGAAGCGCTTGATCTTCTCTACGAAAAGATCGCCTTTTTCAACATCAACACCAGCTTCTTTGTAATCCATAAATCCTCTTAGTGTCTGAAGTGTCTTTCGCCCGTCATCGTCATGGCCATGCCAAATTCATTACAGGCATCAACCACTTCCTGATCTTTAATCGAACCACCTGGCTGAACCACAAATTTGATCCCCCATTTATTCGCTTCTTCAATGGAGTCGCGAAACGGAAAGAAAGCATCTGAGAAAAGAACAGCTTCGCCGACTTCAATATTTTTTGCCTTGAGGCGCGGTCCTGCGAGAAGGGTCAGGCATTCAAGACGGTTCGGTTGCCCCACTCCACTGGCGAGCAGGGAAAAGGCGCCATCGCGGTAATCAGCGAGAAGAAGGCAGTTTGATTTGAGATATTTCGTCACGGCCCATCCGAATTTCACCACTTCGCTTTTCTTTGTATCAAAGGCCTTGTTCGTCATCGTTTTGAAATCAAGTGAGAGCTTCTCATCTTCTTCCTGCCAGAGAATGCCTCCGTTGATGGAGCGAACGGTCCATTCATGAGCACCAGTTTTCTTGAGAGGAACTTGGACCACCCGGACGTTTTTTTTCTTCGAAAAAGCCGCTAGCGCTTCAGGAGTATACGAAGGTGCAAGAACCACCTCGATAAAATTCTGACTGAGCCATTCAGCAGAAAGGGCATCTACGGTATGTGAAAAAGCAATAATCCCACCAAAAGCCGAAGTTGAGTCACAGTACCAGGCGCGCTGAAGTGACTTCAGCTGATCAGGAGAACTGGCAACACCACAGGGAATTCCGTGTTTAACAATCACACAGTGCTGAAGATCCGGGAAGACCACCGCAAGTTCTGAGACTGTTTTCAAGGCCTGATCAGAATCGAGATAATTATTGTACGAGATCTCTTTCCCCTGAAGAATGGGAGCATTGGCGAGAGACTTCGTTTCATCCTGATTGTTCAAAACAAAGAGTTTTGCTTTCTGGTGAGGATTCTCTCCATAGCGAAGAGGTTTTGTTTCGTGGGAGAAAGCATCCGGGAATTCAGCGCCGAACTCACGGGCGAGCTTAGTTGCGATCGCCAGATCATATTGCGCCGTAAAAGAGAAGGCCTTGAGTGCCATCTGCGCCCGGAAATGTTCATCCGTTCCGCCGGCCAAGAGGGCGTTTCCTAGAGCTTCGTAATCGGCAGGGTCAGTCACAACCGTTACCCATTTCATATTTTTAGCGGCTGCACGAATCATGTTCGGTCCACCGATATCAATGTTTTCGATCAGCTCGCTTCTTGAAATATTTTCCTTAGCGGCGACTTCCTTAAACGGATAGAGATTACAAATCACGAGATCGATATCTTTAATGTTGAGTTCTTTTGCTTCTTTCAGATCCTGCTCATGATCGCGGCGGTAAAGAAGAGCAGACGAAACTTGAAAAGAAATACTCTTCATTCTTCCACCGAAAGCTTCCGGATTGCCGGTGATGTCCTGTATCGGTGTAATTTTGATTCCCATTTTCTTCAAGTACTCAGCGGTTCCACCGGTGGAGACAATTTCCACATTCAGTTTTACGAGTATCGGAGCAAGCCCATCGAGATGAGTTTTGTCCGACACACTAATGAGAGCACGCTTTGGCAGGGTTTTGGTCATAATCATCTCTCTATTTGAGACCGTTTTTGAAAATCATTTTTACTTTCTGAGCATTCTCTTCGCTTCCCTCACGGAAAGGATGAAGAAATCCTCTGGTCGCGACTTCCGGATGTGGCATGAGTCCAAAGACTTGACCGGTGCTGTTCACGACACCGGCATATCTTTCATGAGATCCATTCACATCTTCTTCGTACTGAAGGGGAGAAAATGGCAGCTTGATATTTTTTGTATTCGGAACAATTCTTCCTTCCTTGTGACGGACGGGAAGATAAAGACTGCCTTCCATTTCACGGAACCACGGCGACAATGTTCGCGCTTTGCTGGAAAGAGTGAGCCTCACCCATTTATCCATGAATTTACCGTGATCGTTTTCCGCCAGCGTGAAGCTTCTCTCATGGGTTTCCCAGTCAAAAACCCCCAACTGAGAAAGGACCTGAAAGCCGTTACAGATTCCAATGATCCTCCCGTCTTTTTTCAGGAAGCTCGTCAGAGATTCAGAAAGAGTATCGCGCAGTTTTTCAGCAAGAATTTTCCCAGAACGAAGTTCATCACCAAAACTGAAGCCGCCCGGGAGAGCGAGAAGATCGTAGGAATTAAGTGAGGTGGGATTCTTAAGGACTTCATTCACATGAAGATACGTGACCGAACCACCTTCTTCAGAAAAGGCCCGTCCGAGTTCGCGTTCTGAATTAATCCCATCTCCGCAGAGAACTAATACCTTTCTCATTCTTTCCTCCAGATTTTAACAAGATCATAGAGGGAAAGTTCCTCTCCCTTGAGTCCAATCCTGCCCGAAGTATTTGTTTCACCCAGATGTTCCCAGGTGGAACTATCGAAATGTTTCTCGAAAGCATCTTTTTTCGAGCTTTCAACAGAGACAATGAATTGTCCCGGGAGCTCGGAATAGAGCCAAGCCGTTTCATTCACGTCTTGAGGGACCTGAAGATTGAGACCCAGATTCTCGAGAAGAAGCGTTTCAAACAGGGCCACAAGCAGTCCGCCTTCAGAAAGATCGTGAGCGGCAGCGATGAGATGCTTGTTATTGGCCTCAAACATTTTTGTGTAGAGTGCGCGAATACCTTTCCAGTCGAAAGTTTGCGTATTGTCTCGTGGGAGGTCAGTGAGAGCGTGAAGGAAATGCCCGAAGTAAGTTTTGTAATCCTTAAAACCCAAACGATAGAGATGCTGCCCTTTTTGTGCCTGAGACTTCGGAACGTTCCGCACATCCGGTACATGCCCGAGTGCCGTTACCAGAAGAGTCGGAAGAACGCTGATCTTTACTTTCTCGCCGTGGTAATCATTTTTCATCGAATCCTTACCAGACACGAGAGGCATCCCGTAGGTTCCCATCATTTCTTTAAGGGCCATGCAGCTTCTGACGAGCTGGGCGAGCTTGAACTCAGCATTCGGATTTTTTTCTCCCGGAGTAGGATCAGGCCAGCAGAAATTGTCCACGAGGGCCACTTTCTCAGGATCCACCCCATGGCACATGAGATTTCTGACTGATTCATCAACGGCCATTTGGGTCATGAGATAAGTATCGTCGATGGAAAAATGCGGACACAATCCAGAAGCAACGGCAAAACCGTCATTCCCTTCAACTCCATGAGCACCATACCAAACGACGCCGGCATTATTGGGTGCAGTTGTATGAAGCCCTTCCATGGGCTTAACGACCGTCCCTCCCTGGACTTCATGATCATATTGTCTGATCCATTTTTCTTTCGAGGCAATCACCGGATGTTTCAGGAGCTCATTCATAAGCTCGGGGTGATTAACGGGAGAAATCTTTTTATTTTTTTTATCTTTCTTCCATGATTGATAACGACCCTCAAAGCGCGCCTTGAGTTCCATTTTCGGAAGGCCATCATGGAGGAAGGCCAGATCGATATCAGCAACAGTCTTATCGTGGAACTTACAGATAAATTTTCCATCATTGGTAAATTCACCCACGGCGGTTGCTTCCACCTGATAAGTTTTCGCAAGCTCTGAGAGTTCCGCCCAATTTTCTTTCGGCACGGACAAAGTCATTCTTTCCTGAGATTCAGAAACAAGAATCTGCCAAGGCATGAGGCCAGGGTATTTTAGCGGAACAGTTTCCAGATTTAAGACAGCACCATTGGTTCCACCGGACATCTCCCCCACTGAAGAAGAAAGTCCGCCGGCGCCGTTATCAGTGATTGAGTTATAAAGAAGACGATCACGAGCGGTGATCAAAAAATCCATCACTCTCTTTTGGGTAAAGGGATCACCGATCTGAACCATACCAAGAGTCGTGGTTTTATCCATCACGAGTGATGAAGCCGTTGCTCCGTGAATGCCATCGATTCCGACAGCACCTCCGACCATTACAACGAGATCTCCCGGGCGTTGTCCTTTTTTGCAGGCATCGATCCCCTGAATGTCAGGAGGGAGAACACCAACGGTTCCGCAGTAGACCAAAGGCTTACCGGAATATGACTCATCAAAATAAATCGCACCATTTACGGTGGGAATTCCACTCTTGTTTCCGCCATCCATCACACCACGATGAATCCCTTTCAGGATATCTGTCGGATGAAGAAGGCCTTTCGGAATTTCTGTTTCATCGGGCATGCCGACGCAGAAGACATCCGTATTGGCGACTGGTCTGGCACCGAGACCAGTTCCCATGATATCGCGGTTCACTCCGAGAATTCCCGTGAGTGCTCCGCCGTAAGGATCAAGTGCGGAGGGAGAATTATGCGTTTCAACTTTAATACAAATATCGATGCCCTCTCGGAAGCGAACCACGCCGGCATTATCATCGAAAAGTGAGACCGCCCAAGGCTTGTTCAAATCGTAGGTAGGTTGCTTGATGTATTCTTTGAAGAGTCCGTTGATCTCCACTTTCTGATGAGCATCCTGGTAATCAATTTTGGCACTGAAGATTTTGTGCTTACAGTGCTCTGACCAGGTCTGGGCAATCATTTCAATTTCCACATCCGTAGGTGCTCGACCAAGGGATTGGTAATGCGCCTGAATAATCTGCATTTCACGCAGGGAAAGCGCCCATGAATTGTCTTTTGATAGTTTTTTGAGAGCATCATCATTCATCTTCAGGATGTCATATTCCCGGACCATAACCTCAGTCATGAGAGGAACATGGAAATCCACAGTCATCATGCGCTCAAAATCTTTCCGTGATGAAAATGTATCTTTTGCCTGGATAAGAGGATTGAAGTCGAGTGTGCCGGTTTTTGAGATGAGCCCGGAATGAACCGTGACGTGACGACCCTTCATGCTTTCCATGCGAGCGATCAGTTCCTGAAAACTTTTCGCAGGATTATCCGTTACTCCTGGTTTCATATAAACCAGCTCCACTGATTCCCCGAAATTTTCCATCGTCTTAAGAAATTCGGAACTCAAATCAAG
The DNA here is from genome assembly GCA_046593575.1 of Bacteriovoracaceae bacterium. GTDB lineage: Bacteria > Bdellovibrionota > Bacteriovoracia > Bacteriovoracales > Bacteriovoracaceae > Peredibacter. The sequence continues at coordinate 11,615 of JBKJNQ010000216.1, read as the reverse complement.
AATCATCCTCTGATCAATAGAGTCGGTAACACGGTGAAAGAGGTTTTCTTTATCTTGAGGAGAGAGAGTGCCTTCGTAATCAAGCCAGAAAACCTGATGAGCAGCATGGTTTTGTGTCGTGATAGTTAAAATCGTGCGCGACATATTACACTCCCGGCAACAGAGTTGCCGATTCGTTCAGTTTTTCAAGGATCATGGGGTAAAGTTTCCATTCGAGGTCTTTTCCTCTCTGAATGAAATCAGAAACCGTATCACTATCAAGACGTAAAAACTTCTCCTGAAGAATCACAGGACCTGTGTCCACACCTTCGTCCACGAGATGAATCGTGACACCGGATTCGCGGACATTATCAGCGAATGCGCGCTGATAAGAATCAACTCCGGGGTAGAGGGGGAGAAGCGAAGGGTGAATATTTACGATACGATTCTTAAATGTGTCGAGGATGAGGGGCCCGAGAATTCTCATGTAACCAGCAAGCAGGATGTGTCCCACTTCATGGTTTTTAAGGGTTTCCAGAATTCTTGTTTCATGCTCATTCTTGCGGTCTTTACCTTTAAGTCCACCCATCGGAAGAATCCGATGCACTGGAAGCATGGGGAATTTCTTTCTCACTATTTCGGGTAGCGGGGATTCATTTGTATCAACGATGAGACAGGCAATTCTGACCTGGGAATATTTCCGGCACGCTTCGATAAGATTCAAAGCATTCGTTCCGGTACCAGAGGCCATAAGAGCGACATTTCTCATTCTTTGGCTCCGATGTCTTTCCGAAATTGCTCTCCCGTAAAACTCAGCTCCTGAATTTTCTTATAAGCATGTGCTCGCGCGAGATCTCGATTTTTTTCCCATGTCGTCACACCAAGAACCCGGCCCCCGTCAGTGAGAAGCTCAACACCATTTTTTTTGACACCAGCAAAGAAAAATTGAGTATGCGTATCTTCCGTTACTTTTGACTGAATCTTTTGACCTCTTTCTACGATCTCCCCAAAAAGTCCCGGGTAACCTCTGGCTGCTTTCACGATATGAACAGCAACCTCATCTTTGAGAGTGATGCCGGCTGTTTTCTTCCCGCTCGCGAGTTCATAAAGTGCCAGAGAGAGGTCTCCTTCAATAAGAGGAAGAATCGTCTGGGTTTCCGGATCACCAAAGCGGACATTATATTCAAGAAGCTTAGAATCATTTCCATCTACCATGAGACCTAGAAATAAAATCCCGGTGAAAGGCGTGCCACGAGCTTTCATTTCACGCAAAGTCGGTAGAAGGAATTTCTCCGTGGCTGAATCAAGGAAAGACTTGCTCGCCCAGCTCACGGGAGAGATGGCCCCCATCCCGCCAGTGTTGGGACCCTTGTCATGATCAAGAAGTCGTTTATGGTCCTGGGCAGCGCCGAGGAAAAGGAAATTATCTTCATGGCAGGCGTAGAAAAGAGAAATCTCTTTTCCGGCAAGCCCCTCTTCGACAAAAATCCCTTGCTCAATACCCGGCATGGGATTTCTTTTAATCTGTTGAAGGGCCGCTACGGCTTCAGAGTGCGACTCACAAACGAATACTCCTTTACCAAGTGCGGGACCTGAAATCTTGATAACAGGCTTCTGAAATCCTTTGAGTACTTCAAAGGCCATCTCAATATCTTCCCGATAAGCACGGGAGAGATCACGATGACGGGCAGTCGGAATCCCGGCCGCTGTCATGACGTTTTTAGAAAACAATTTGGATTCTTCCAACTGAGCAGCGGCGCGGGTGGGCCCCATGCAGGCGACCTGAAACTCAAAGCACCAGTCAGCAATTCCTTCGTAGAGAAATTTTTCTGCTCCGGGGATCACCAGATCAATTTTTTCATCAGACAGAATTTGCTTCAGGTTTTGCTTTGAAAAAGCTTGATCCAGGAAACGAAGCTTCTCACGGGCCGGTCCGATCATGTACTCCATGCCGTCGTTACCAGGCCATACAAAGATCTTCGTCGTACTTTGATCCTGACCCAACCGCCAGAGAAGTGCGTGTTCACGCCCGCCAGATCCAAGAATAAGAAGGTTCATGAGTTTCTTCCTTTAAGTCCCGGCAGAAGTTTTTGGAGTTTTAACTGGGCGGTAGTTGATGGCGTCAGGAGTTCAGGAAGAAGCTGGTACATTTCTTCTACGGATGTTTTGAATTCACGACTAAGCTTTTCAGGGGGTGAGATAAATTCTTTGAATTTCTCGCCATGCTTTTTCTTCGTCTCATCCAGACGCGCGTACCATTCAGAAGATTTATAATATTGTCTGATAATTTCTTTTGAGAGCTGCACACCATCTTTTGAAAGTCTGAGTTCATCTGGTCCGATAGAATCCACCAGAACAATCTCGCGATTGAGGCCCCTGCCGGCAGCAAACTCCACTTTGCCATCCCACAGAGAAATTCCACTGACAGCGAATATCTCTTTGAGAGTAATGGCGATCTTTTCAGTCGCTTTGAGAAGATCTGTCCATTCAATTTCGTTTAAGTTCGCAAGCTCCCGTGCCTCACTATGAGTGAGCGGACGATCGAAGCGTTCGAGCTTAGTCGTGAACTCCACCATCGGGCGATCAAACATCTGACCTTCGTGATATTCACCTGGAAATCTTTTGAGGAGCGATGAACCCTTGGCCACTCCCATGCGGAAGATCACTTCGAGGGGAATGAACATATTTTCTTCGCGGGGTGCAGGCGTCACATCACGAATAACCTTAAAAGGCTTCACAATAATTTCGTTTTCTCCGCAAGGGACCTGGAGAAGATGATGAGCAATACCTTTCTCACCAAGGATGCCGTAAATGATCCGGGTAAAGAGAGCGAGGGACTTCCCCTTTCCTTCTAGATGATCCGGCATTTCACCCCAGTCAAAAACAGAATAGCGGTCAGAGAACTGGAAAAGATAATCACTCCCCAGCTGGAAGACGTCTTTGGTTGATCCCTGATGAACAAGTTTGGAACTAGCCACGGATGCTTCCTCCACGGACGGGGTAAGGATATTCGGAGTTAAGGCATGATCGACAGAAGTCCATCTTACCAAGGGCCTCATGGACATCTGAGATATCATTGTAAAAAACTTTCTCAACGTTTAAATGTTCTTTGATCTCATCATTAGTCTTACCGAAGGCAACGAGCTCAGCCGTTGTCGGAAAATCAATCCCGTAATAGCAGGGAGAAATGATCGGGGGACAGGTGCTGGCGAGGTAAACATTCTTTGCACCATGTTCGCGAAGAAGGTTCACAATTTTTCTGGAAGTTGTTCCTCTCACAATTGAGTCATCAACCAGAAGAATGTTTTTCCCTTCGACCTGTTCACGGATGAGACTGAACTTCAGATTCACCGTCAATTTGCGACGATCCTGGCCGTTCTGAATGAAGCTTCTCTGGACATATCTGTTTTTAAGCAGGACTTCGCGGTAAGGAAGATTGAGTTCTTCAGAAAGAGCAATGGCACTGGCGCGCGAGGTATCGGGAACCGGAACGACGATATCAATTTTTTCTTCAAAATGAGCGGCCTGGATTTTCTGTGAGAGTTGTTTTCCTAACTGGAGCCTTGTTTCATAAACACTGCGGTTTGCGATGGAACTCTCAGCACCGGCAAAATAAATCCATTCAAACATGCAGGGAAGGCTTCCCGATTTCAGCAGATCACGCTTCAGGAGTGTTCCGTCAGGCTGGATGAGAATAAGTTCGCCGGGGCCAACTTCTCCGATCACCTGATAATCAAGAAAATTAAGAACAGAAGTTTCTGAGGCAAAACAGTAAGACATGCTCTTGTCTTCGTTTCTCTTCACACCGTAAACCAGCGGCCGAACACCAAAGCGATCACGGAACGCCATGAAGCCTTCGCCACCGATGGTACCAATGACGGAGAATCCGCCTTCGGCTTTTTCAATCACTGTTTTTGTCGCTGCTGCAAGTTTATCAAAAAATGTCTCGCCCTGAGCTTTCATCAGATTCTGTGTCAGAAGATGAAGCAGAACTTCGAGATCATTATCACTGGTAAAAAAATGCTGAGACTGAGTGAGTTCTTTCATAAGCTCAGCGCAGTTGGAAAGATTCCCGTTGTGGGCCATGGCAATCGCGTAAGGATAACTCACCATCATCGGCTGAAGATCACAATCCTTGATGTCACCGATCGTTGAATAACGGGTGTGTCCTAAGGCCGTATTGCCGGTAAGTTTTTGCAGTTGGTTTCCACTGAACACGTGAGAAACTTGTCCGAGATCTTTGTGCGTATGAAATTTTGAAGAAGTATTATCGTGAGAAATTATTCCTGCAGAATCTTGTCCCCGGTGTTGAAGGATAAGAAGTCCCTGGTGCACCTTTGAGCTCGCTTCCTGCGATCCGGTGATGCCGACTATTCCACACATGTTTGTCTCCTGATCTTTCTCTCAGAGTAGGAAAAAGAAAGGGAGTTGCCAACAAGCTTAATTAGTTTTACTAATACTATGTATAAGCCCAACTAATGCACTACGCTCGCGGGGGTGGAATTGATACATCAAGTCAAGAGACCACAGATTGGTATTATCGGCGACGGGCAACTGGCCCTCATGCTGGCGGAATCACTTACTAAAAAACATCTTCAATTTACGGCACTTCTTCAGTCAGAAAATTCTCCTATGGAGAGACTCTTCCCCGAAGCGGTTACGCGCGATACCGCAAAATTTGTTAGTGAGTGCGATGCTTTCACCCTGGAAAATGAGTTTCTAAAAGCATCTGAGCTTCAGGATCTCCTAGGTAATAAAATCCATTCACTCTTCCCCGATATTTCGAGTTATCGCCATTTCGCTGACAAGATTTCCCAGAGAACTCTTTTTCAGGAATTGGGTCTACCTTCTCCGAATTGGCAGGTGCTAACCGCCGAGAGCGAGAGTCCTCAGATTCATTTTCCTCTGATTGCTAAGGCAAACGCCGGCGGTTATGACGGAAAAGGTGTCCGAGTCATTAAAAACCAGGATGATCTGAATAAGGTGATTTGCGATTTCGGCCTTCCCCTCCTGCTCGAAGAAAAAATTCAGCTTAAGACTGAAGTTGCTCAGGGTTTTGTCAAAAGGCACGACGGAAATCTTGCCCTTCTTCCACTAGTAGAAACTCTTCAGCAGGACGGAATTTGCCATATGGTCCAATATCCGGCCGGAGTAAGTGATCATGTCAGGCGAGTGGTTGCCGATGCCGTTCAAAAACTGTCTGACTATCCCTTGACCGGGATTTTCAACTTCGAGTTTTTTGTCGATCACCATGATCAGGTCACTATCAATGAAGGTGCTCCTCGTCCGCATAATTCTCAGCACCTCACAATTGATGCCAGCACTTCTTCGCAGTTTGATCTGCTGGCCGATGCACTGGCAGGAATTCCCTTTAAAAATCTTCAGACTCTGCCCTCTCTCATGGTGAATATTCTCGGACAGAGTCAGGGAAAAGATATTCCTTTAACGTTGCCGGAGCTACCCGCCGGGGTGAAAATAATCCCTAAGCTCTATGGAAAAGAGAAATGTGCTCCCGGTCGCAAGATGGGCCACGTGAATCTCGTGGACGAATCCGGAGCGCATGATCTAAAAAGTCTGGGAGAGAAAATTCTCCGGGAGTACCGTTTATGAAAGTCGCCGTTGTTATGGGTAGTGATTCGGACTGGAAAGTCATGAAGGCCGCCAAAGATATCATGATCGAGTTTGGTGTTGAGGTTCACGCTGAAGTTGTTTCAGCTCACCGGACACCGGAAGATCTTGAGCGTTTTACGAAATGGGCAAAAGAAAATGGCTTCAAGGTAATTATCGCTGGAGCCGGCGGAGCCGCTCATCTTCCAGGCATGCTGGCCTCTTATACAACTCTTCCTGTGATTGGCGTTCCGGTGAATGTAACGGCGATGAATGGAATGGACGCACTTCTTTCCATCGTTCAAATGCCCAAAGGTATTCCGGTCGCTGCTGTCGCCATTGATAATGCTGCCAATGCGGGCCTTCTCGCTCTGAGGATTCTCGCTACGAATAATGAAGCACTCGATAAGAAACTCGTCCAGTATCGTCAGAAGATGGCGGAAGAATCACGCCAGAAAACGCAGAATCTTAAATAGCCTTTTTTAGTTCTTCTCTCACTTTGCGGGCGAGAATTGTTTCAAAAGGTCTTTCATAATAGTGAAGAGTGATCGGCTTCCGGTAAGGCTTGAATCCCTTCAGGATTTTCACTTTTTTATTTTCTGAGATTAAATGCTTACTCATCACTGCCCGCCCGAGACCTTCTTCCACTCCATCGATAATTCCATAAACATCACCCATAAACGATCGCCGGTATGAGGGCATTTTACTCTGAGATGAAAAAAAAGACTCAGACGCATTATCGATTGGCCCGTGATCCAGATAAACATTGCCAGGTGTAGAGTAGCGGGCACTTTCAATCACGACATATTCCTCGTGCCCAAGAAACTCCTGCTGAATCCCACGCTTATTCATCTCAAAATCAAGAATGATGTAATCTGCACGCGATGAACCAAGGATCCCCGGAAGATCCGACATTTCATGGGACTGAAAGGAGAGATGAATATCCGTGTTTTTTCTGAGCATGGGCGACAAAGCAGGGATGATCAGGGACCTCATGATGCTGGAAAAACCTGCAATGCGGAGACTTCCAGAAAGTTCGTCTTTTTTACCCCTGAGATCATTCAAGACTTCATCTTCCAGGGCGACATTCATCTCGGCAAATCTCAGGAGCTTTTCTCCCTCTGCTGTAAGGACCAACCCTTTAGTATCCCGGAAAAATAATGTCACCGCCAGCTCATCTTCCAGCTGGGCAAGTCTCTGGGACAACGCTGATTGAGTAAGCCCCAGGTCTTTCGCAGCCTTAGTCATATTAAGGGTGCGGGCACACTGATGAAAGGCGGTCATTCCAAGGTGAGAAAGCTTCATGCCATTAAAATATCTTATTGGTACATAAAATCAATTAATTTTATATAGGTCGGTAGTTTTTGTATGTTGAGGGAGCCAAAGGAGGCCAAATGAAATTTTCTCTCGCACTGTTTTCTTTACTCACCATGACCCAGGCATTTGCTGTTTCTTATGAATGCACAGATGACCAGGGACAAAAACTCAAGATCTTCCAGGAAAAGCCGGATCATGCCGTCGCTGTTCTTCAAACTGCTCTTGGTAATAAAATCCTCAAAGGAAATTTTGTCTATGAGGATGAGGCCCTTTACGATGTCACAAAGTATGACCTCACAGCATCCGATGGACAGGCCTCACCGATTACACTTACAAAACATGTCGTCTTCGGACGGGGTGGTTGCGGAAGGGCGGGCTGTGATTCCTCTACAGGTCTAGCAAGCAAGAAGGCCGTCCTCACTCTCAACGGACAGAACCTGGTTTTCAACTGCCAATGATGAAGCTTCTCCTCCCCATGATTCTGGTCATGGGGACATCCCTTTATTATTTCCTCACCACACCTCTCCTGATTGAATCAGCAGAGTCCAGGACCATTGACGGAAAACCCGTTTTTAATGAGATCCAGTGGAACATCAAAGATGGGAAAGAAATGTGGACGATGAGGCAATCTCACGGAGGAAAACTTCTGCCAAAAAACAAATGGGACAGCCTTGCCATTCACATGGATGAGAGAGCAAAATTCCTTCAACTTGATTCTACAAGTGGTGCGAGAGTCGAATACAAGGTCTCTTGTTTCATGTGCCACTCGAACGGGCCTCGGGCCATCAGACCAGTGGAAGGAAGTCTCGGACCGCTAGATCAGGTGAAAGTCACACTCCTGAATTTGCGGATAAAACTTTACGGAAGAGTGAAGGCAGAAGTCCTTCCTCAGTTGGGAGAAACACCTTTTCGCCACGAAGGGAAAATCTCCAACGCTCCTCTTCTTCTTACGAGATGTACCAGCTGTCATAATGAAACGTCCCTGTTCTCGAGAGGGACTCTCACCAGACAGAACTCTCTTACGATCAGTTTCATGGTGAATAAGGAGCATATGCCTCCCCTCGGAAGCTTAAGCTTCCGGGAGAAACAGTACTTAGAAAATTTTATGGATGGAATATCTACGCTCTGAAAGCTCGATGAGCTGAACTTCTAGAGAATCTTCTTTGCAGGAAGATATGTGAAACGGCTCCGGATAGGAAATTTCCCAGTCATCCTCAGTGAACTTTTTTATATCTCTCAAAAAGCGCTTTCTAAATAGAGTATAGCCATCTTTTGAAGGAGTTTCCTGCCCTGTGATGATCTCTGAATGTGTCTTTCTGACACCTTTATCGTTGATCACCATCTTTTCAACAATTGATACATTGAAAAGATTCTGATCTTTCACCTTATACATAAAATAGAAATCGATATTCATTGTCCGGAGAGATGGAAACGCGATATTTTCAGTTTCATTTACTCTCCTGAATACGATCATTCCGTTTCTATCTTCAAGAAACACGCGATATGATTTATTTTCGTCGGAGTCATAAAGATCACAAAGCCTGCCGGCACTTTTCTTAGAAAACTCAACGGCCTGGACAGGCTGAATGATTGTTTCAGATATACCCTGTTTTTTTGTCATGCTTTTGTGTTCATCTGTCTGGCAGCTAATAAGAGTGAACAATACGGCAATGAAGAAGAAATTGGTTTTCATGTTATGCCTTAATTTCTTCTGATTTTGAGCTTGTTCAGAATTTGAGAAATATCCGGAAAACTTCCTACTCGCTGAGCTCGAGTTGTTGGTCCTTGTGGCACGCCTGTACGACGAAGAAGATCACGCATGTTTTTTGGAGTGAGTCTCTTGCTGTTTTCCTTCGCGATTGAACTAATCACGGCCACAACACCAGAAACAATCGGAGTCGCACTCGAAGTTCCCGAAAAGCGAGCTGTATATTTTCTCTCTGGGGCAGCATTAAAGAGATCTCCGTAACCAGTAGTCACAACTCCGCGTCCGTATCCCGCGACATCAACGCGAGCACCATAATTTGAGAATGAAAGGCGCTCTTTATCGGCAGGACCAACTGCTCCCACCATGATGCAACCTGAGTCACGTTTTTTCATATCAAATGCACCTTCATAAGAAGCATCATCGAAGTTCGAGCTCCCGTTACCGGCGGCCTGAACACAGTGAATGCCTTTTTTCGTGGCAGCTTTCAGTAGATCAAAGATATGCGGCCAGTATTCAACCGCCGTGTATTTTTTAAGATCCGGCCCCACCATCTGCTGCTCGATGACCATCACGTCACCAGCGCCGAGGTTATCCATCGCCCCCTGAATCGCGAGATTGATACTCTTGATATACTGATCATCAACGTCAGCGAGGTCGCCTTCGATGAAACCATAAATTCCATACTGAGCTTCGTGAGCAATTCCTGTGACACCCTTACCATCACGCTTGGACGCGATTTCTCCCCACACTGCTGTTCCATGATCAGTTGATTCACAGTTACGGGGATTGTTACCGACGTAAAATGGAGTCTCGAAATCTTCGTGATGATCTTCAAAACAAGTTTCAACATCCACCACTTTTACATTCTTTCCGGTTCCGCCCGGAATATCCCACGCCTTGATGGCACCGACACCAACGGGACTCGCCTGAAGATAATTTTGTTGAGATTCAAAGTCCGGCGTTTCCGCAACATAATCAGTTTCTACTGAGACGGGCGAAGGGTCCGGAAGACTGGCGTTCTTAGGAATGGGAGCAAAATAAGCGTGCTCAATGTCATGGTCCTGAGAAAGATCCGCCATGATATTCGCCGCTGTCAGAGCATCAGGAAGTAAATGAAGTTTGAGATATCCCCATGTCCCGTCTTCAGTCTGAAAGAACGGTGAGAACTCACCGAGGTCAGCATGCTTCTGAATAAACTTATCCTGAGACTTTACTTTGACGATGATGGTTTTGGAGGAAATAAGATATTGCGCTCTCGCCTTCGTGAGCTTCAAAGCATCGAAGGTCATGATGCCGGCAAGAGCTGGAGTTACAATGAGAGTAGCTAAAAGAAGCGGAAGTGTTTTTTTCATGGATGATCCTCTGTGCGGAATTTATCACGGCCACAGGAATATCCAAAAAAGATTGAACTTTTTACAGGCCTGAGAAACCAGGTAACTACCTGCTTTCTCTGTGTTCTCTCACGATTTCTTCGACGACTGAAGGGTCCGCGAGAGTGGAGATATCCCCCAGCCCATCGTATTCGGCAGCAGCGACCTTCCGAAGAATTCTTCTCATCACTTTACCGGAACGGGTTTTCGGAAGACCACGGGTTGGATGAATCACATCGGGAGCAGCAAAGCGGCCGATCTTATTCCGCACAACTTCCTTGATATCTTCTACGACCTCAGGAGTTGCCTTCGTGTTTTTTGCGAGAATCACGTAAGCATAAATTCCCTGGCCTTTAATATCGTGAGGCATTCCTACGACTGCGGCTTCCGCGACATGAGGTGACTCCATCAGCGCGCTTTCAATTTCCGCAGTTCCCAGACGGTGTCCCGACACATTCAGGACGTCATCGATTCTTCCGGTAATCCAGTAGTAACCATCTTCATCACGACGGCAGCCGTCTCCGGTAAAATATTTTCCAGGATATTGCGTGAAATATGTTTCCACAAATCTCGCGTGATCACGGTAGATCGTACGGGCCTGACCCGGCCAGGAGCTTTTTAAGCAAAGTGCTCCTTCAATATTATTTCCCGTAAGTTCTTCGCCAGTTTCCGGTTTTACAATGACGGGTTCCACACCGAAGAATGGAAGAGTGGCCGAACCTGGTTTTGTCGGAGTGACTCCGGGAATGGGAGTAATAAGAATTCCCCCAGTTTCTGTCTGCCACCATGTATCCACAATGTCACAGCGACCTTCACCGACGACATCGTGATACCACTTCCAGATTTCCGGATTGATCGGCTCACCGACAGTTCCCAGAATGCGGACGGTATCGCGATTGTATTTTTTCACGAGCTCATCACCAGCACTGGCAAGAGTCCGGAGTGCGGTCGGGGCCGTGTAGAAAATATTTACTTTCAAATCTTCGATGATCTGCCAGTAGCGTCCGGCATCCGGATAAGTCGGAATCGATTCAAAAAGAACAGATGTGGCACCATTCACCAGAGGACCATACACCAGATACGAGTGGCCCGTTACCCAACCCACATCAGCGGTACAGAAATAAATATCGTTCTCACGATAATCAAAAACATATTTGTGTGTGAGAGATGCATACGTGAGATATCCGCCTGTCGAGTGAAGAACTCCCTTCGGCTTTCCGGTTGATCCCGAAGTATAAAGAATGAACAGAGGATCTTCTGCGTCCATCTCCTCGCACGGAGCTACCGGACGAAACTTTTTCATCTCTTCTTCGTAATGAATATCGCGGCCTTCTTTCATCGGAACTGTGACATCTGTCCGGTGAACGACGAGCATTTTTTCGACAAACGGAAGATCTTTCACTGCTTCGTCTGCGATCGCCTTCAGAGGAATTTTCTTTCCACCACGAAGTCCTTCGTTGGCCGTGATCACAAAGCGGCATTCGGCATCAATGATCCGGCCTTTTTTGGATTCAGCTGAGAAGCCTCCAAACACAACAGAATGAACCGCACCTATGCGTGAACAAGCGAGAACGGAATAAACAAGTTCAGGAATCATGGGAAGATAAATACAAACTCGATCACCCTTCTTCACT
>JBKJNQ010000212.1:0-3664 GCA_046593575.1 Bacteriovoracaceae bacterium | reverse complement strand
CTTCAATCACGAGTCTCCCCTTCGCGGTGAAACTTTCGTAACAAGAAAGATCACCCGCTCTGCTTCCCAGATTGTTTTAGGAATGGAAGAAAAACTCTTCATCGGAAACCTGGATGCTAAACGTGATTGGGGACATGCCCAGGATTACGTTGAGGCCATGTGGCTCATGCTTCAGCAGCCGACACCAGAAGACTTTGTGATCGCGACCGGCGTGACAACAAGTGTGCGCGATTTTATCCGCATGAGTTTTGCAGAAGCCGGCATTGAACTTGAATTTAAAGGCGAAGGCGTTAACGAGAAAGGTCTGGTTAAAGCTTGTCGTGGCGAATTCAAGCTTCCTATTGGAAAAGAGATTGTTGTTGTTGATCCAAAATATTTCCGTCCAACTGAAGTTGATCTCCTTCACGGCGATCCAACCAAGGCCAACACGAAATTGGGATGGAAGCCCAAGCACGATCTTGCGAGCCTTGTGAAAGACATGATGACTTCAGATTTGGCACTTTTTAAGCGTGAAAAATATCTTCTTGAAGGCGGCCACAAAGTCCTAAGGCAGCATGAATAAGAATCAAAAAGTTCTCGTTCTTGGCTCTCGTGGATTGGTTGGGTCAGCACTCACTGAAGAACTGAAGCGCCTTTCGTTTACCAGTGTTCTGACTCCACCTCGTGAAGAATTAAACTTGCTCGATCAGCTTTCAGTCGAAAATTATTTCAAAACTCATAATCCTGATACTGTTTACATGGCAGCAGCGAAAGTGGGCGGGATTCTCGCTAATAATACCTATCGTGCCGACTTTATTTTCGAGAATCTACAGATTCAACAGAATATTTTTTCGGCAGCTTTCAAGGTCAAAACTGCCAATCTCCTTTTTCTGGGAAGCTCATGTATCTACCCTAAACTTGCTCCACAGCCCTTGAAAGAAGAATATCTTCTTACGTCCCCACTGGAAGAATCGAATGAACCATATGCGATTGCTAAGATTGCGGGACTAAAAACAGCAGAAAGCTTTCGCAAGCAATATGGCATGAACTGGTTATCAGTGATGCCAACAAATCTTTACGGTTTGAATGATAATTTTCACCCTTTGAACGCGCATGTCATCCCGGGATTAATCGCTCGGATGCATGAATCAATTAAGAAGGGCGATAAAGAGTTCTACGTTTGGGGTTCAGGAACTCCGCGAAGAGAATTCTTATTCGTGGATGACATGGCCCGAGCTTGCATTCACTTTATGAATGTTCCCGGAGATAAACCCTCATGGGTCAACATCGGGACCGGTGAAGACATTTCCGTTGGGGCAGTAGCGACTCTCATTGCTCAAAAAATGAATTTCTCTGGGAAAATTGTTTTTGATCCCACTAAGCCTGATGGGACACCCAGAAAACTTCTGGATGTGACTAAAATCCGCGCTCTCGGCTGGAAGCATGAAATCTCCCTTGAAGCAGGACTCGATAAAGTCATTTCGCATTATTTGAAACTCCACGGTAAATAATTGAAAAAGATTCTGTTCGTTTACAATACCAAGACCACCTTTACGAGACAGGATATCAATATCCTCAAAACTCAGTTCATTGTGGATGAACTTTATGTTTCAAGTCTCATGGCCGGTTTTAAGGCCTGTTTTTCTCGAATAAATTCTGATTATGCCTTCGGATACTTCTGGTTCTCGAGCTATAGCTTCATCCCTCTTTTCTTTTTTGCGATCTTAAAGCGAATTCCTTATGTGGTGGTCGCCGGTGGATACGATGTCGCAAAGATTGAAAGTATTAATTACGGTGGTCGCTCACGGCCCGTTCATATGCAGCTCTTGCGGAAATTTGTCTTGAATCAAGCAGCAAGAATTATCAGCGTTTCGCAGGCAAATCGTATGGATCTGCTGGAAATGTTACCTACAGCAGCGGAAAGAAACACTGTGATCTACCTGGGCTTCAAAGAACCCAAGGCCCTTCCCCTTCCATGGTCAGGACGTAAAAATAAAATTATCACGATCGGCGTTGTGGATCAGGTGACTATTGAACGGAAAGGGCTCAAGCGTTTCGCTGAACTCTCGAAGCTCATGCCTGAATGGGAATTCGTCATCATCGGCCGAATTGACGATCAGGGAACGAAAAAAGAATTAGAAGAAACCGGAAGTAAGAAATTCCGCATGACAGGTTTTCTGGACGACAATCAGTTCATGCAGGAAATCTTAGAGAGTAAGGTCAATCTCCAACTCTCCTCACATGAAGCTTTCGGAATATCGGTTGTGGATGCTGCCCTCCTGGGTGTTTATCCCATCGTCTCAGATCAGTACTCACTTCCGGAAGTGGTTGGGAATCTGGGTAGCCAGGTTAAGTTGAATGATCTCAATGCAATTAAAGCAGAAATTCTCCGCATCAGTGATAAGGGTTATGATCCCGTGAAACTAAGAGAAGATTTCCTGACGAAGTTCCCTCTGGATACAAAATCCGAAGCATTATTAAATCTCGTACAAAAAATCTGAGGATATATGGGCAATAAAATTACACAGCGTGATGGCGAAAGACTAATTGCTGAAAACATTCAATCCAAAGGTGAATACCTCGCCTTCCTTAAGCACCTGTTCGCCTATGATTTATTGAAAAAATATAAAAGCTCAGACAAATGCGCTCTCGAGATCGGTTTTGGCTCTGGCTATGGTTCAGACTATGCCGCTCCGTTTTTTAAGACTCTTGATTGCGTGGAAGTTGATGATGAGGCCGTGAGATACGCGCAGGCCACCTACAAGCATCCAAATTTAACTTTCAAGCAGTTTAATGGAGCCAGACTTCCCTATGCTGACGACACCTTTGATGTTGTTTACAGCTTCCAGGTGATCGAGCATGTGCCAAAGGATGATGAGTTCCTGAAAGAAGCAAAAAGAGTTTTAAGGCCGAATGGTGTACTAATCATCACGACTCCTAACCGCCTTTATCGTTTGAAGGATGGCGAAAAACCACGGAATCGGTTTCATCTTCGGGAATATTCTCCGTCGCAATTGAAAGATGTGGTTCTGAAGGTATTTCCTAAGACAACTCTTCAAGGTGTTAAGGGTGTGGGCGAAGTCCATCAGTATGAGCTTGATCGCGTAAAAGCAGGTCTGGGGAAATACGATCCTCTGAGAATCCGTGATCATTTGCCGGAATCGATCAAGGCACCAGCTCGGAAAATCATCAGAGGTATCCTTGGTAAAAAGACCAAGGCGTTACCGGATGATTTCAAGACGAAATATACTCTGAATGATTATTTTGTTGAAGCGACAGATATCAATTCTACGCTGGATCTACTTGCTGTTTGTGAGAAGTAGAATCACTGTTTAATATTTGAATTCCTTCAATACTAATTTTACACCATCTTTAGAAAGATGATTATCATCCGAATATAATATCAAATCGCCTTTCTTGGCGTAACACCACTCCTGGTCACACAAAAAATTATTGGGATTGATAGATTTCACCATTGGGAATTCTCGTAATACCGACGCCACTTCATTTGAATAAGGTAAATACCGCTTTAAATGTTCCTCATTTTTTATACCGCAAACTTCGAGTGGTTTAATCCCCCAAAAACTACCCGGTCTCTTTATACACATGTCAAATGGGTTAAAGCCTGGTTCAAAGTTGTCAAAAACAAAGATGACTTCACCTTGAGTGGACAGTTGTTTAAAAG
>JBKJNQ010000261.1:0-5646 GCA_046593575.1 Bacteriovoracaceae bacterium | reverse complement strand
TCCTGCCAGAAGTGGTGATTAGCACTGGCAGGAGAAGGAATTCGCGGAAGAGATAAACAGACTTTTTGCAGAAGCCGCACTCTTCATCGAAATAAATTTTCACTTTACCGAATTTTCTTTTCCTGAACCAGGCAAAGGTCTTGTCCCAGACCGGACCAGGAATAAAAAGCGTCCACATGAAGAGACAGGTGAAAGGAAAAAGACCGATGTACATCGTCGCCGCAATCCCCGCGTGGAGTCCCATCAAGAGGAGAACCACAAACAAACGGCAGACCCACCAGAAGCGGCCAAAGAGAAAAGGAGTAACCAGAAGAATGGGCCCGAGCCATTCGGCATAGATCGTATAAATTGTTGAGATCTTCTGGAGGAGCGGAAAGTGTCTAAGCCAGAGGCCCATGGGAGTGGCAAAGATATCGAGCCTTGAGGCATAAAAAACTGCGGTGAAGTCACCTTTCCAGATCGGATGATTCTTCAGGATATAACTGATGAAGTAGATGACAAAAAACTGAAGCGTCACCGCTCCCACCCACGTCGACATCCAGCTGCCTTGTGGTTTTTCTTCCTTACTCATGGCTGAATCTATCGACCACCAGCGATTGGTCGGAAGGAAAATCGACAGGCACAAAAGACTCCGAAGAATATCGTCTCCCCCATTATTGATCATCCAGTTTCGGTTATGGACGGAGACCGCCATGATATAAGCACCAAGAAAACCCCAACGTGTTTTATATCCGGTAAAAATCATCAGGCCAAAAATAAACTGAAGAGAAAACATGAAGAGTGCAAAGGAAAACGATCCATTTGCCAGATGCAGGGAAAAGGACCACGGCATCGCCATTTCAGTGATAAAAGTTGCGCGCGGAACCAGTCCAATATCCGTGTAGAAATTGGTGAGATCGGGCAAGCGAGTAAGAACATCGCCCATGACGATAATTCCCATAAAAGCGCGGAAGAGCGCCATCGAACGGTAATCAAGTCCGAGGGTCAGCTTAAGGTAACGAAGAAGCCTCATGAACATTCCTTTGATCATTACTATTATTGTAATGGAATTCATGACTTTTTCGAGAGTTTCATCTAATGTTTCGAGCATGATCCTTGTCATCCTTATGCACCGCAAGAGTATGCCCCATGCTCTATAAATCTCGGGATGAAATTACCAAAAACTATGATGTGATCATCATCGGCTCGGGACTAGCGGGCATGACCGCCGCCAATATCCTGGGAAGAAACGGCCACAAAGTCCTGCTTCTCGAATCTCACAATAAGCTCGGCGGATTTGCGACCTGGTTTTTTCGTGAAGACCGGAAGCATGTCTTCGATGTGTCCCTCCACGGCTTTCCCGTCGGTATGATCAAGACCTGCCGGAAGTACTGGAACCAGGATATTGCCGACTCAATTGTTCAGCTGAAAGACGTGCGCTTCGTGAACCCACAATTTAGTGTCCAGACGGATTTCACCAAAGAGCATTACTCAAAAGTTCTGGAAGAGAAATTTGAAATTCCGAAGGCGACTGTTGAGGCCTTCTTCGGGCATCTTGCCTCGATGAACTTTTACGACAACTCTGAAGAAACTAATCGGGATCTT
This sequence comes from Bacteriovoracaceae bacterium, assembly GCA_046593575.1. GTDB lineage: Bacteria > Bdellovibrionota > Bacteriovoracia > Bacteriovoracales > Bacteriovoracaceae > Peredibacter. Next base: position 4,062 of record JBKJNQ010000261.1, on the reverse strand, counting down.
TTTGATCGTTACTTCCCCGGAAGAAACGATGTGGTCCGGTTCCTGATGGAACCCATCACCTATGCCAATGGCTCCACTCTTGATGATCCTGCTATCACCTACGGAATCGTATTCTCAAACTTCATGAGTAAGGGAGTCTTTACCTTCAGAGGCGGAACGGATTTTTTGATTGGAAAAATGCGTGATGAACTCCTGAAAAATAACGTCGACATTAAGATGCAGTCTAAAGTGGATAAAATCCTCACCAAAGACGGCAAAGCTTCCGGCGTGGTACTCGAGGGCAGAGCGATTCAGGCAAAATCTGTTCTTTCCAATGGAAATATCAAGTCCACCGTTCTGGGACTCGTGGGCGAAGAAAAGTTCAAACCAGAGTTTTTGAAAAAGGCCCGGGCGATTCGTCTCAATACATCAAGCTGCCAGGTTTATATTGGTTTGAAAGAAGGTGTGCGGATTCCTCACATCGGAGATCTCATCTTTACTTCGAGTCATCCGGTCTATGATCCGGAAAGACTGCTTGATCTCAAGGTAAGTTCGCGGACGTTTTCTGTTTATTATCCGGAAGACACGAGACCTCAGGTTGAAAATGGAAGAGTTGCCATCGTATCTTCAACCAATTGCCGGTATGAAGACTGGAAAGATCTCTCAGAAATTGGTTACAGAAACGAAAAGAACTTCATGATCGATGAGACCATCAAGGGTCTTGAGAAATTTCTCCCGGATATCCGTGATCAGATCGACATCATTGAAGCCGCGACACCGCTCACGGTTGAGCGCTACACTCTACATCCCAAGGGCACATCCTTCGGAACAAAATTTGAAGGCCTCGACGTTTCGATGAATCTTCATAAGGAACTTCCCGGACTCTTTCACGCGGGCTCCGTCGGCATCATCATGTCAGGCTGGCTCGGGGCCGCGAACTATGGCGTGATCCAGGCAAATAATATTGAATCCTATCTCTTTAACGGGGCCAAAAATGTTTGATTTTAAAGACCAGTACGTGATCGTGACCGGCGGCACACGCGGCATCGGCGCCGGATTGTCCGAGGCCTTTCTAAGAAGTGGAGCGACCGTTATCGCAACATATGCCGGGAATGAACTCGCCGCCCGCGCTTTTAAAGAAAAGATGGGCGAAAGGCTTCATCTGTTTAAGTTCAACGTCGCCTCAACTTCAGAAGTCGAAACATTCTTCGCAAAATACAATGAAACTTTTCCGGCCCTTCATGTCCTCGTGAATAATGCCGGTATCCGGAAAGACAATATCATCGCATCCATGTCTGAGGGCGAGTGGGATTCCGTGATCGCGGCCAATCTCAAGGGCACATACAACATGACAAAATATGCTGTACTCACCATGATGAAGAACCGCTACGGAAGAATCGTGAACATGTCGAGTGTCGGTGGAAAGCTTGGTCTTCCGGGACAAGCGAACTACGCCGCTTCAAAGGCGGGCCAGATTGCACTTTCACTTTCTGTTTCGAAAGAAGTCGCTAAAAGAAATATTACCGTCAATAACGTCTGCCCTGGTTTTATTGAAACTGAACTCCTTGCTGATCTTCCGGAAGAGCAGGTAAAAGAATATAAAGGTCAGGTTCCGATGAAGCGCTTTGGAAAAGTCGAAGAAGTGGCCCACGCTGTTCTCTTCTTTGCTTCAAAAGAAGCGAGCTACATCACAGGAACGACGGTCGACGTGGCGGGAGGGCTCAATGGATAAGATGATTCTCGATCATATTCCCCAGCGCGAGCCATTTCTTTTTATCGAAAAGATTCTCGATCGTTCCGAAAATTCCATCACGACGACGAAGAAACTGACCGGCGAAGAAGATTTCTTCCGTGGTCACTTTCCGGGCGCCCCGGTATTCCCGGGTGTCCTTATGTGCGAAGCCGTTTTCCAGACGGGTGCTCTTCTCATGGCGCTTAAAGGTCAATCGGCGGGTGGAAATAAGAAAGCACTTGTGACCCGCATCCAGGGAGCGAAATTCAAAAACATGGCCACACCTGGGGATGAGCTTCAAATCACTGTGGACTTCATTGAGATGCTCGCCAATGCCGCTTTTATGAAAGGCAAAATAACTGCCAACAACAAAACAGTCATGACCATTGAATTTGCGGCGACCATCGTGGAAGACGTATGAGTTTTTTGAATCTTATCGGAAAAACTTTCTTCATTCAGGGTGTAGCGAACAAAAAGAGTGTCGCCTACTTCACGGGAAAGACTTTGATCGCTGAAGGTGCCACTCTCATCCTCGCCGTTCAAAAAGATGATCAGATTGAAACGGTAAAAAGCCTTTTCCCTGATTCCAAGATTATCGTTTGTGATGTTTCAAAAAAAGAAGACATTGCAGGATTATCCTCACAGATTAGAACTCCGATTCATGGATACCTCCACTCACTGGCGTTCGCGGATTTTTCTGATGGCGTAAAACCTTTTCATGAGACGAAACGTGAACACTACCTCGAGGCGGTTCAGATTTCGGCCTTCTCATTAACGGAAGTTGCAAATGCAATTAAGGACCTCCTGATCGATGGTGCTTCCATTACCACGATTTCAATATCCAGCACGCGTGCTACTTCTTACGGCTATCTGGGGCCCATCAAAGCGATGCTTGAGGCCTCAGTTCCCTTTCTCGCGAAATCTCTTTCAGACAAAAAAATCCGTGTGAACGCTATTGGTGCCGGACCGCTTAAGACTTCCGCTTCGGCCGGCATTCCGGATTACATCGATAATTATCTCTACTCAGAAGAGCTCACTCTCCGGAAAGAAAATCTTCGGACTCAGGAAGTAGCAGACACCGCTGCCTTCCTTTTGTCAGAGCGAAGTTCAGGCATTAATGCCACCACACTCATTGTGGACGCTGGCATGAGTGCCAATTACTTTGATCAGAATGTCGTCAAAGGATTTGTCAGGCAGAAGACCTAGGCGAGAGCCGCCGCTCCCAGAATCGCAGCATCACTTTCTGAGAGTCCTGAGGGAAGAATTTTCACACTCTTCTGAAAAATATTAAGCATATTCTTCTCGAAATGATTTCTCGTCGGATTGAAGATCAAATCTCCCGCGCGAGCAACTCCTCCAAAAAGAAAAATTGCTTCCGGACTAAAAAGAACAACTGCATTGGCGAGAGCTTCACCCAATATCATTCCGGTTTCTTCAAAAATTTCCAAAGCTATTTTATCACCAGCATTTGCCAGAAGGGCGACATCGCTGGCAGAAAGCTCTTTCCCCATTTTTTCTTTTGCAGACAAACTGAGCCCCGTCGCCGAAGCATAGGTCTCAAGGCATCCCGCGCGCCCGCATCCACAGGGGCGACCATTTTTTCTTACAATCACATGACCAAGTTCACCGGCAAAACCGGTTTTGCCGTAAACAACTTTTCCGTCAGAAATGATCCCACTTCCGAGACCCGTTCCTAATGTCACCACGAAAAAATCTTTCATTCCGCGTGCAGCTCCATAGATCATCTCACCCATCGCCGCTGCGTTGGCATCATTGGTGAGCTTTGCCGGTAACTTAATCCGGTCACTCACGAGAGTCGCCATGGGAACGATTCCTCTCCAGCGGAGATTTGGTGCATGTTCAATATTTCCTGTGTAGAAGTTTCCGTTCGGTGCACCGAGACCCGCACCCCGAAAATTGTCGAGACCACCACAACTATTGATCATGACCTTCAAAGAATCAGAAAGTGCGTCTGCAAAGAGCTCGGGTGTCGCAAATTCTGCCGTTGGAATCGAGCCCTGATCAATGACCTTACCGTCACCACTGACCACGCCAAATTTGGTTCCGGTTCCGCCGATATCGATGCCAATGCTTAAGGTATTCTTCATGGCCCCCAATCTAGCGGAAAAAGAGGAGCATTGTTAAGTCCCCGCTTCCAAAACCGCTCTATTCGTTTTAGAACAGGCCCACATGGAAACTTTGAAGCCTTTTTTTGTCCCAAAACCCTGGGGTGGTGGTTTCATCTCGACCCACTTCGGACTGGCCGCTGCCAAGATCGGCGAGGCCTTGATTCTTTCAACACTACCCAATCAGGAATCTACGATTGAGGATAGGCCGCTCTCTCAAGTTCT
>JBKJNQ010000157.1:0-22083 GCA_046593575.1 Bacteriovoracaceae bacterium | reverse complement strand
AAATTGCATTTTTAGAATGAGGCCTCCCTTTTGGGAGGCCTTTTCATTTATAATCGATAAATGATTGCTTACGTCCAGCCCCACAGTCCCGATGATCGCGTTCTTGAGAATGCGTTTCGCATCCTGAAGAAAGGTGGCCTCATCGCCTTTCCCACGGAAACCAACTGGGTTGTGGTCGCAGATCCCGCTGAAAAAAAAGGGATCGATCGGCTTTATCAACTTCGGCATGTGGATAATACCAAGCACTTCACAGTTCTTTGCTCGAGTTTTCAGAAAGCGATGGAAATCGCCCAGATCGAAGACAGCGCGTTTGCCCTCATGAAAAAAGTTATTCCTGGTCCCTACACTTTTATTCTCCCTGCGCAGAAGAAAATTCAAAAATTTCTTAAGGCCTCCAAGACTGACCACGAAGTGGGAGTGCGCTTCCCGCCTAAAAAACTTTGTCTCAGTCTCATCGATGCCTACGACGGAATTCTTATTTCGAGTCACATCAATCACGAGATGATTGACGCTGAAGACGACGGCATTCCTCTTTATAGTGCGTTGATTGAAGACAACCTCGGACATTTGATCGACCTTATTATTGATCCGGGTGAATACGAGTTCCTCGGCCCCACGACCATTGTCAATTTCACTCAGGGCATACCTGAAGTGATCAGGGTCGGTTCCGGCAAACCGGATCTTTTCCTCTAAGGACTTTCATGAAAAAGCATGTGGTGATTGTGGGTGGTGGGTTTGGTGGCCTTTCCACGGCGAAAAAATTTTCCCATACGGAATTCAAAGTCACTCTCATTGATAAAAGAAATTATCATCTCTTCCAGCCACTGCTTTATCAGGTCGCTACCGCTGCCCTCTCTCCTGCTGACATTGCTTATCCTTTGCGCTCGATCCTTCGTGCACCCAACATCGATATCCTTCTGGGACATGTCGAAGAAATTAACAAGGAAGAAAAGTGGCTGATGACGGCGGAGGGAAATCGCATTGATTTTGATTATCTGATTCTTTCCTGTGGCTCCACTTATACCTACTTTAACTCTCCTCAGTGGGAAAAGTTCTCACCTGGTTTAAAAAACATCACGCAGGCGACAGAGATCAGAAGAAAAGTTCTTCTCGCCTTTGAAGATGCAGAAAGAGAATCGGATCCGGAAAAACGAAATGCTTTTTTAACTTTTGTCGTCGTAGGTGGCGGACCAACCGGTGTGGAACTGGCCGGTGCCCTTGGTGAAATTGCCCGCTATAGCCTCATTCGTGATTTTCATCATATTAATCCGGGTGCCGCTAATGTCATTCTGATTGAGGCCGGGCCAAGAGTGCTTGCCACTATGCCGGAAGAACTTTCGCACGAGGCAGTCAAACAACTTCAGGATCTCGGGATCGAAGTTCGCACAAATTCCAGGGTGCTCGAAGTAAGCGATGAAGGGATCAAAGTGGGAGATGAATTCATCGCCTCGAAAACGATTCTTTGGGCAGCGGGTGTCGCCGCAGTTCCTCTTAATCAGAAACTCAATACAGAACTTGATCGTCAGGGAAGAGTGATCGTCCAGCGAGACTGCTCAATCAAAAACTTCCCGAATATATTTGTCATCGGTGATCAGGCCCATCACGAATACGGACCAGAGAGCACACCTCTTCCGGGACTAGCTCCGGTCGCTATGCAACAGGGTCGCTATGTCGCGAAGATCATCAAAAAAGAATGTCTGGGAAATTCCACTGAACGGGAAGCATTTCAATTTGTCGACAAGGGTCAGATGGCCACTGTTGGTCGATCACGAGCAGTTGCCGTCTATAAAGGGATTCATTTCATAGGTTTTCTCGCGTGGGTTTCGTGGCTCTTTGTTCACATATACTATCTGATTGGTTTTAAAAACCGCATCTCCGTTCTCTTCCAATGGGCGTGGACGTACCTCACGTACAAGCGCGGGGCACGGCTTATCATTGAGAATGAATCAAACTTGTTACGGAGTGGCGACGGAGGCCGGTAATCTCACATCGATTCTTCCATCGAGGAAATCCCTGACATTGGTAAGGCGATCGAAGAGCTGAGAAATGTTCGGCATGATCTCACGCAAGTGGTCCTTCGTTTCTGAGCATGCGTGGTAATAAGCAAACAATTCAGCAAAAGACTCTTCCGGGTGAGCAGGATCCGCACAGTAATTGGCCGGACAAAGCGCTGTTAGAAATTCTGTGGATCTCGTATCTCTGGCAATCGCATCTCGCCATATTTGTGAACGGGCAATCGCGTGTTCGCCGTACATGCTGTCGAGAGTGTGACCGTATTCATGAAGAAAGAGACTTGTGGCCCCGTGACCTTCGTATAGACGGTTGATAACAATTCTCGTGGGAGTTCCGTACCGTCCAAGGGATCCACCGGAGCCGGGAATGGTGCTCCATGAGCGCCCATCGTGCGTGTTCACCCATTCTTGTGGACTTGTTCCCCGACTCGCTTCTGCCTGCCAAGAAGGATCTTCCGAGACTCCCTGGCCAATGATGAGATTGATCTGAGAACCATTTCTTTTCATTTCCTCGCGGAGAGGTTGGGGAAAACGATTGAAGTCATCGAGGAAGCGTTGGAGCTGACGGGTATCAGTCAGTGTGCCCGCAACAATCTGAATATTATTCTGGGCCAGAATCGGCATGAGTGTAGCGATATCAGGCGCCGGTCCTGTCATGGGTGGAAGAGCGCATCTTCTCCGTCTGACTGATGCCGGCAGTGCCGAACGGGTTGGAGTAGGTTCCCGATCATCACAAATCACTTCAGGATGAAATGGTTTTGTTGTGACCGCGACTGCGGTTTCGGCCACTCTTGTCAGAGTTTGCGCCTGACGATTTTGTGAAGCTTGTTTTATTTCTGCGATCTTTCTTTTCAGGCGATCACACATCGTTGAGCCGCGCTGAAATCCTGAGCGGCAAACAGATTCACTTGATTGAAACATCTCTTCAAGACTTGCTCTTTTCTCCTGAGTCGACAAAGCAGCAACCAGATCAGCAGTGGTTTTTCCTGAATCCCGAAACTTCGTTTCACACTGAGCATAAGCAGAATTTCTCAGGGCCGGAGTGCTGGTGTTTACACAAAGCCCATCGCCGAAAATAATCGGCTGGCAGAGCATTGTTCCCGCACCACAAGCTGCTGAAAGCCGGGCATAATCAGGATTTCCTGTTCTGGGAGAGCGACAAAGTTTACCACCAGATGGTTTAGGAGTACTCATACTCGGCCAGCCAGCATAGAAACAATCAAAATTCCCGGTCGCAAAAGCTTCTTCGATGAATTGAAAACGAAAGAACGAAAACTTTTCAGATTCAGTTTCAGGAGAAATGGATTTAAAAAATTCCTGATAAGTCGCAATGACGTCTTCTTTTTCTTCAGGACTCAGATTAACAAATTCGGAAATAGAAAGTGGTGCCTTCGCAAAGGCCAGAGTGGTGAAAAAAAGAAGGAGAAAAAGCGACGCTTTCATGAGTTCCTTGATGGAACTCTTTTCGGTATTTTCGATCAAAAAAGTGAATCAAACCCCTGAAATAACGGGGGTCTTAAAGAGAGTCCCAATGTGCTCTAAATTACAACAGGTTAGCTTGTAGTTCTGCCCGGATTTCCATCCAGACATCATAGTATTTCCACTCCGGGGCCTGGCAGCCATCGGGATGATGGTCTGGTCGAAGAATAAGGTCGCCCGTCATCAGAAGAATTTTTCGAACTTCTGCGTTCTGCTTAACCTTCTCCCACATCGCTTTTTTGATGAGTGCATAATGTTGTCCGGGTTCAATTGAACAGTAGGTCATCTGTATGCCCTGATAAGAAACCCAGTCGATTCCCAGTTCCTGCATTTTCAGTTCGCCGATTTTCCCAGCGTCTTTTGCCGTAAAGGCCGTCATTTGGGAAACCTGCTCACGCGTGAATGGGAAAACAAGAACAGCGCGGAGATCTTCATTATTTTCCGGATACTTCATCATCTGCCAGAAACCTTCCACACTGGCGTAGTTCACATCATCAAGAAGAAAGGGAGTTGCTGCAAAGTTGGAGAGAATTCCCAGCTCATTTCTTTTTGAAAGAATCACTTCGCCAGGTGCAGCTTCCTGAGGAAGAACTTCCCACGAAGGAGCACCTTCACGCGGAACAGGTGTCCACCAGTTTTCCGGATAAGTTGAAGCATGGAGAGATTGAGAGAGGAAAACGAGTAGCAGGAACTTAAGCATAGAGACCCTTTTTCTTTTTAAATCACGAACGAAGAAAAAGGGCCATGTCATTCTGCTTTCTTTAATTCCTATGCAGACTTACCGACTGTATCGGCCATGTGGGCGCCGCGGGTGCCTAAGGGTTTAGGACTGCCGGTTGTCGTATCTTTGGTTGTCTGGTGTTCAAGCTCAGAATTAATTTCGCCACCGAGGAGAATGATAAAACTCGAAAGATAAAACCACGTCATGAGCACAACCACAGCTCCCAGTGATCCGTAGGTCTTGTTGAAGTTTCCGAACTTCGCTGCATACCATGAGAAAAGAAGTGACGTCACTGCCCAGAGAACTGAAGCAATGATGGAGCCACGGCTAACCCATGACCATTTCGCTTTCTCGCGACAAGGACCAAAGCGGTAAGCAAACGAGAGATAGAATGAAAAAATAAAAAGAAGAACTATCCATCCGAAGCCAGCCGCAAGGGACTCAAACAAAGTCGGAAAATGAAAATTCGCAATGATTGGTGGAAGACCTACCACCACCAGCATCGCCACAATACTGAGCATGGCCCCCAAGAGGGTCATCCATACCGCCATCGCAGTCCGGCGAAAGAAACTTCGTTCTTCTTTTTCATCGTAGATAATATTCATAGCATCCATCACTGCCGTACTTCCTTTTGAAGCCGACCAAAGTGAGAAGAGTAAGGAACCGATCGCACTCAGTCCCAGAGTGGAAGATGCTTTACTGGAAAGACTGGTGAGCTGGTCTTTCAGAATCGTTTGCGCTTCTGCCGGAAGGAAGCGTGATACTTCACTGATTTGTTTTGAGATTTCCGCTGGATCATTGATCCACGCGTAAAGAAGAATGACTGAAGTGAGCGCAGGAACAAAAGCTAATAACGCGTAATAGGCCATCGCCGCCGCAACCAAGGAAAGTCGATCCTCGGAAACTTCATTCTTCACTCTTACCAGAGCATCCTTCCAGCCTTTTGCGGGAATTTCTCCCGGTTCACGGGCCTGTCTGCCTCGCGGATCAACGATTTCTTTTTTACGCAGTTCATGATGTCTCAAGTGTTGCCAGAAAGTTGTGGCCATAAACGCTCCTCCTTGGAATCTCGAAAAGGTAATTTGCAAAGTCGATTCCACAAAACCTGAGCAGAGAACTTTATTTGCTGTGAAATGGGTGATTACCTGTAAAATAATCAGGAGGTTTATCTATGATTTTATCTGTTGTGCTCTCCGTTCTCGCCTTAATGAATATCTATTTTCTCCTGGCAGTTTGGAGAAAAAATTTCGGGCTCGTAGACGTTGCCTGGGGGCAGGGATTTATTCTTATCGCTCTGGTGAGTTACTTCTATCATTTCAATTCCGTGAAAAATGCCTTTATTCTTCTTTTGGTTTTACTGTGGGGACTTAGACTTTCGATGTACCTCCTTTCCCGCAATTGGAAAGCACCTGAAGATCATCGCTATCTGGCGATGCGGGAAGAATGGGGAGCTCATCCCAATCTTCATGCTTATTTCAAAGTTTTTATCCTTCAGGGAATGCTGATGCTTCTTATCTCACTCCCGATCACAGTGGGGATGGAGAAAGCTGAGTCAGAACTTTCATGGATCAACATATTAGGAATATTCATCTGGGCATCAGGTTGGATTTTTGAATCTTATGCCGATAGCTTTTTGAAAAAGTACAAGGCCAATACTGCCAACAAGAGCACGATCTGCATGTCTGGGCCCTGGACACTTTGTCGTTTCCCGAATTACTTCGGGGAAATTACTCTTTGGTATGGAATTTATCTCACGGCATTTACACCTACAACCTGGTGGACAGTCATCGGGCCTCTGGTTATCAATATATTTATTGTGAAAATCAGCGGTATTCCTCTTCTTGAAAAAAAGTATATGAAGCGCTCAGAATATCTGGCCTACGCTGCACGCGTCCCAAGACTGATTCCCTTCACCAAACCAAAAAAAGTTGGACCATGAAAAATATCCTTTTCCTCATTATTCTTATCGGGTGCGCCAGCTACAAAGGAAAGGTCGCTTTTAAAACCGAGACCGATATCTTCTACACTGATGCTCACGATATCCGTCAATCAGCTGAGGCCTACATACCAAAAGAGGGTGAAAACTTTCCTGGCGTCATCCTGGTTCACGGCGGAGGTTGGAATTCCAGAGATCTCGGAGACAATCGCTCAATCGGAGAATCTCTAGCAAGTAATGGCTACACAGTTTTTAATATTAATCATCGGTTTCCGCCCAAACATAAGCATCCCGCCCCGATTGAAGATCTTGAGTCGGCACTGGACTACTTCAAGAAAAATGCTAAGCATTTCAAGGTCAACCCAGAAAAGATCGGTCTGTGGGGATATTCATCTGGAGGTCACATCACTGCTCTTTTTGCACTTCAAAAGATCGGTACACCCAAAGCTGTCCAGGCAGTGGTGAGCGGAGGAACTCCTTTTGACTTAACCTGGTATCCATTTTCTCCCATCATCAAACCTTACCTCGGCGGATTCAGGGATCAAAAATTAAAAGAATATTTTGAAGCGAGCCCTACCTTTCACGTGAAGGCCGGAGCCCCGCCATTTTTTATTTATCATGCGAGCAATGACAAGCTCGTAGAATTCGCACAAAGTGCTGCGTTCGAGGCAAAGCTCAAGCTCCACGGAAACTTTGTGAAACGTCTTAAAGTTCCCTACTGGGGCCACCTCTTCGCCTTCGCTGTATATGATTACGCCGTCGAAAAAGGGATTCACTTTCTCGATAATCAATTAAAAGGCCCTAAAAAATGAAAACACTGGCGGTCATTATGTTAAGTATGATTTTTAGTTCTTGTTCACCGAAGTATGACAAAACAGTTGATAAAGTGGACCGTGATCGGTTCATGGGTGACTGGTATGTGATGGCTGGTAGATTCACGGCCCTTGAAAGTGACGTTTATAATTCCATCGAAACCTATTCCTGGAACACCAAGGAAGAAAGAATCGATGTGGATTTTCGCTTTAATAAAGGTGGATTCAACGGCGAGCTCAAGAAATATCCTCAAAAGGCCTGGATCGTAAGTGAGAACAACGCACGCTGGAAGGTTCAGCCATTCTGGCCTTTGAAATTTGATTATTCAGTGATTGCCCTTGATCCCGATTACCGCTGGACTGCCATCGGCGTCCCCAATCAAAAATATCTCTGGGTCATGAGTAAGGATCCTAAGTTCACTCGGGAAGAAACAGACGCTGTTCTCAAGAAACTAAAAGATGGCGGCTATGATACTTCTTCCATCGAGTACGTTCAGCATAAGTATTAAGCTCAGTCTATAACTTCGACATTCACATAAGATTCGAGATCTTCAACGGAGCTTATGCGATCAAGGCCAGCAACTTCTTTTAAGTAATAGGTCCAGAGTGATTTGGGAATGACTCCTGAACGTGAGCGTTCAATCATCACAGATACTTCAAAATTTTCGACCTCAACAGCTGATTTACCAGAGTAATACTCGATGAGCATTTTCTTTCCGGGTATATTGAGGACTGTGTTGTCATGATCCCGTTCAAAGAAGCAATGACCGATTTCATGTAATAAGATCTTGTAGATAAATCCGTAATAATCTTCTGACTCTGTTCCCCACTGAATGAACACCGACTCATCAATCGCTATCCCTTTTCCTTTTTTATTTTCATCAAATACGCAGAGGCCTGCAACCCCTGGCTCGAGCTTCGCAACATGATACGGAATCGAATGCAGAGGGACATGGATATTCAGATCAGCAAAATCATTCCCGATTTTTTCGAGAACCTTATCAATCACAGCGGCCTCTGCACCAGAGGCCAATCCTCCGGGAAGAACGATGCTGTTCGCCTGCTTTTTACCGCAGGAAATAATCATGAAGAAAGTCAGGCAGAATAAAATTTTCATACCCACATCTTAACGACCAATGCGGGCAGGACTCCAGACCAGTGACACTTGATAATGAGTGTGGATTTCTGAAGAAGTTATGCGCTTAGTGGGAAATTGAAGATTTTCTTTAAAGAAGTACTTTCTACCAAAGGAAACTATGTGATTCAAATGGCCTTAATTCTGGGCGCCAGAGCGGGCTAAGCTATCGTTGTTATGTCATGGGCACGAACCCGGGTAACATAACCTCATGAAGAATATCATATTCGCCCTCTTGCTCTCATTGACCACAACACTTAAAGCTGAGACGACGTATTTCGACAGCATGAATTCTGTCTACGGAAAGATGCTTGAAGCAAAAAAAAATAAGGATACCTCCATTCGTTCATCAAAGCCCCTCTCAGAAATCGCGAGGGCAGCCGCTATTCAACGAGCGATGTCGGAGTACAAAGACAAAATGATGATGCTTCAGAATGAAGAAGCGAATATCAGAGAGCGGTTTTATGGAAAAGTAACCAGCGCGGAAGAAGCACAGGTTATTGCTGAGTCAGATAAAACGAGAAAAGTAATTCATGATGAATCAGCTCTCGAGGAAGCTGCAGGTGAAATTAACCTCCTACCCTAGGGGAGATGCCAGTCTTTCCGATGTCGCTTGTAGGCCATCACCGGCAACTGAATCAGGAGTGGTTTTTTTCCTTCATCCAGCCAGCTGATAAGATCCTTAATATTTTTTTCATCCATCGCCGTACAACCGGCCGTCCCGGTAGAATCATTTCTCCAGATATGGAGAAAGATGCAGGATCCAGCTGATGGAACTGTATTCTTCGTATTGTGATTGACGATCACACCCAACTTGTAAAGATCATCGCTTCTTTTCATCATCTCAGAGCTGCTCCAGTCACGGTCTTTCACCGAGTGATCAACAACCTGATTGTAGTACTTAGATTTGACGTCATCGACACATTCGGTGGTGGGTAGTGATTGCATGTAAGAGATTTTTGCTTCGGGAAGCGGTGAATATCCAAAGCCCTTCCCAAGAGAAAATGTTCCGGCTGGTGCTTTCCCATCGCCTTCTTTCTTTTGAATTCCCTCGTGAGGATGATACTCGCCCCTTCCCCAGGCCAGACCATTTCTTCCAACAACTACTTTGATTGGTGTACCTTTAACCGTCCAAGGATCCGTTATTTTTGTCCGTTCATAGCGTTGTAGTGTTCCCCTAATGGACTTCCAGTCTTTAGTAATCACTGTCATCAATTGAAGCGAATATTCTGAAGCAAATGAGGAAAACGGAAAGAGGAACAGGACTAACAAAAATCTCACTGAGCTGAATCCTCAAAAAGTTCAACCTTGTTGCCGTCAGGATCGGTCACCCATGCAAATTTCCCGTAGTCATGGTCTTCCGCCTTATCAATCTTCACTTTTTTTGACTGAAGATGAGCGAGAAGTGCACTCATAGATTTCACGCGGTAATTAATCTGCCCGGTGCGGGGTTTACCTTTAATGTCGCTCTTGGCCGGTAAGATCGCCAATGCCATGGATCTTTCAATCGAAGGATCTTTCAGATCACGGTGTGCAAAGATCTTATAGATCGAATTGTACTCAGAGCTCTCTTCAAAGTTAATGCCAAGATTCTCCCGGTACCAAACTGCAAGTTCTTTGGGATGATTAGAAAACAAAAAAACGCCGCCAATTCCATCAATAAAATCCATCCTATGCTCCCTCTTTCAAGAAAAACAATCTGAAATTATTTTTCTCGAAAATGATTTGAACTTCGCTATTTTTCCCATGAAGCGATTTCGGGATTGGATACACCAGGTTGACCCAATGACAGTCGTGTTTACTCACATCATTGGATAGGACTTGCTCCCCTTTTCTATCACTACACTCAAACCAAAAACGAATACCATTTCCGTTTTGAGAAAAATCAAAATTCATTTTCTTAATAATTTTTTTATCAAACCTAGTAATATCTATCTCTAAAACACAGATACTCTCTCCTCTTGGGCACCATTTATCCTTATCATTGTAGCTGATCGTTTTTTTTAAAAACGAATCGACTGGACTCAGAAAATGATTCGGTTCACTAATGACCTCTGCCACTTGAGCATAGATTTTTATTAGCGTTGGGAATACGAGTGCGTTCTCCAGGATTTGGCCCTGTCTCAAATGAGAGAATATATTAAACACTCCTTCGCTAACTCCATTATCAGAAAATAATTCCTGAATGATGATTTCAGGCATTTCTTCAAAATCACTTCTTTCAAGAGTAAGTGCATCTTTATTGATGACAATCACTCTTTGACTCAGGATTTCTCTTTTATATACATGTTGAAGAATCGCCACCATCGCCCAGTTGTTTTCAACAGCATAAATTTTCTTTGCACCGTACTTAAGCCCTAACGCGACTAAATATCCTGCCCCAGCTCCCACATCTAAAAGAATTTTTCCCTGAGCATGCTCAGAGATAAATGTTTCATAAAACTTATTCCGACTATCATCCTTAAGCATTGGATAATGAAACTGAGGGATCGAAACATCACCAAGGTTATTCAAAAAGTTGAATGCATCAACAGATCCTGTATCCAGGTATTCTAAAAGGAGATTTGTTTTTATGTCATGAAGTGTTTCCATAATTAAATCAGCTTCTCAGACAGACGATATGTATCATCTTCGTAAGCTTCCCCGGCCCTTGGACCTTTTGTTAAGACAAGTAACTTTGCATCAGTGATCCCTTGAAGTGCATGCGCCTCATTTTCTTTTGTTTCAACGAAGTCACCTTGTCTTAGAGTGCACTCTTCCTTGTTTCCATTCAATGCTCGAGCGACGTAACGAATTTCACCCTCTAAGCAATAATTCCATTGTGTTGTTTTTTCATGGAAATGATTTCCGCGAATCGATCCGGGAGTAAACGTGACAATCGTCACGGAATTAATATCTATTCCGGTCATGAGATCTTGTATTGTCCCGCGCTCGTCAGCATGTGCGATTTTCAAATCAATTTTCTTCATATTTGGGCCGTAAATAAAATTAACCCTCGATGGGCCAATTTCTCCTTGAGGTAGCTGCCAATGTTCCAGGGAAGAATTAACCCGTGAGTCGCCCCTCGGGGGATTTCCTGGTCGGAAACAATCGGAATTCGTGATCCCGGAGTGAGCTTTCCAATTTTTAGTTTCGAACTATCACTAATTGCGACCAGATCGTTCTTAGTTAGTTCAAAGAAGTTTATGAGTGTATTGCCTTTGGTAGCAGCGCCAACGCCTATCACGATTCCACCCGATTTTTTTATTTCGTCTAGTTTTATACGCATTTGTTTTTTTAGTGACTGGATATTTTTCATGAGACTTATAAAAGTCTTTTTTTCAAAGATCTCTTCTTGCTGTTCCATATCCATGAATGCTTTCACACATGCATCGTGAGTTTCCCCATGTTGTACGTAGAGACGGATGGATCCCCCCATATATTGAATGCGTTCAATCTTCGAAATGGATAGGTTCGCTTTTCTTAGAATCTTCTCCAGAGAGGATACGGAGAAATAATGAACATGCTCATGATAGATGGTGTCGAATGCATTTTTCTGAACAAGATCGAGTAAATAAGGGACTTCTAAAACCAGGACGCCCTCTGGGTGTAAACACTCTCTCACAAGCTTCAGCCCGGAATCTAAGTCATCCATATGGTTAAAGACATTTGTCCCAACAATAAGATCAAATTTTCTGGATAAATCTAAAGAACTCATTAAAGATAAATCGAAAAAATGATTAATTGTTGGAATGCCTCTATCGTTAGCAATAGAAGCAATGTTTTTTGAAGGATCAACGCCAGTGATTCTCGAAAAACCCCTATGTTGAAAATGTTCTAAAAGTGAGCCCGTGTTACTTCCAATATCCAAAATTGTCGAATCACTGGCCAGTGTGCAGAACCCTAGAATGGTTTCACATAACTCTTCAAAGTGACTGATTGAGACCTTCGAATTAGCAGAATCGTACGAATAATCCAATTCTTGATAGCGCTCAACTGGGGAAATAAAAAAAGCCGTAAAGAGATGATAACAATCCTGGCAATGAGCTACTTTGAGTGGATAGTAGTTATCTGTTCTCTGATTGTCGGGGGAAATAAAGGAATCCGCCAAGGGGTGCTTACCCAAGTCAATAACCTCAGCAATGTTCTTCGACTGACACAGTCTGCAGTTTTTAATTTCCATGGAGTAAACTTTTTTTCCAACTGAATCCAATCATTTTCAAATACCAGAATAAATACCGATGAAACCAAGAGAAGAACTTGAAATTTGATTTCCCGGCGAATCTATCCCTGTTCACCGTAGGCACTTCCCCAATCCTTAATCCCATCTGATAGCTTTTAAAGAGGAGTTCTATGGTAACTTCGAAACCACCAGTACTCTCGAGCTTGATTTTATCGAGGGACGATTTTCGATAGAGGATAAATCCACTCGTTGCATCATGAACGGGAATATCGGTAAAAAGATTCAAACTGAGCCCGGCAATTCGGGAGAGAAAACTTTTTAGCCGAGGTCCTCCAATTTTATCTCCTCCTTTAACGTAGCGTGAAGCGACCACAACATCATGGCCTTCGTCTAGTTTCTTTATCATGTCAGTGATTGTTTCGGGCGTATCGGATAGGTCCGCCATCATCAACACGACATAGGGAGTGTCTACGCTTGCAAAACCCGTCTTGAGTGCATTGATAAAACCTGCGCCCAGATCATTTTTTACAAACTTTATTTGTGGAGAAATCTTTAAAGCTTCATCTTTTTTTTCTAAAGTCGAATCCTGGTCATTATCGTAAACAAAAATGAGATCATAGTTTATCGCGAGCTTGTTTTTCACTTCAGAGCAAAAAGCAATTAGAGATTCTTTCTCGTTTTTAACAGGGACAACAATGGTGATGGACATGAAAACTAAATCCCCTCAGCTTTAATCCAGCTGTTTTTAAAAAATGGATGAAATTTCAATGAGCATAGATCAGGGACATCAACGATTTTTATATATGGGTCGTTATTTACTGACAGTTCGAAAGTCCAGGAAATCCTTTCAACTGTACTAGTGCATAATTTTTTCTGCTGCATCCAGTACTTGTATGGGTTTTGTTTCGTAAAACCCTGGTACTTTTTCCGTTCCGTTTTAGATGCTCCATCTTTTTCGAAAATAGTTATCCTCGAAATCGCCTGCCGATTTGCATCGACCATGTCAAAGGAAAGAGAATCTCCTTGCCCGGTGATTTTATAATTTGAATCAGTGATATGCGGAAGAATGTTGACTGTAACAAGATAAACAGCACAAACAATGAATAAGGGAGATGGAGAATGAATTTTACTCTGGTCCTGAAATACAAAATAAATCAAAGGCAACGCCATCAGTTGGAAGTGGTATCCCGTAAAAATAAAAGCATAGAGATGGGCGACGTAATAGAAGTAGAGATAAAATTTATGAATTCTTTTAGAGTTTAAGAGGAGAGCAAAGCTAGTTAGTTCCATAAAGAAAAATAACCATAAAACAGGAAGCAGCAGGTAACCGGGGACCAGTGGAAGGCCAAGTGCCCAGGAAAACTGCTTTCCAAGTAGCCAACCACTATCAAGTTTGACCCAGCTAGCGAGCAGATAAAATAAGGGTACCAGCCACTTCAGATCATTCTTATAATCTTTTGAAAAAACAAGAATCAGGCAGGGAAAGAAATTATAGTAAATACAAGGAATTAGTGTGTTTTCATAGAGAATGAAGCCAAGAAGTGCTTCGACAGCAAGTGGATAAATGAGAATATTGAGGGCAATTCTCTGTTTCCCGTTCAAAAAGCAGTAAACTGAGAGGACTAAAGACAAGAATATAGATTCATAAAATAAACTTGTATCCCAGGAGTGGGGAAAGCCTTTGAAGGGATTAAAGTCATCACAGTTTTGGATAAAACGACTACAAACGTGGACCGAATCGGTCAATGTATCGTTGGCAAACCATAGGGCAAAATTTAAGATAAATCCAAGGATGAATAAAAAATACAGCTCTGAAAGCCGGCTCTTTGAAATGCTCTCATTCATAAGAAAAGACTAGCATGAAAAATATTAATCTCCTCTTGATTTCTACCCCTTGGCAACAGGCCTGTCTTCCTTCAATTCAGTTAGGGACACTTAAGGCCTATGTAGATCAGGAACTAAGTTCAACAGTTACTACGACCACCTATTCTGCACATCTTGATTTGCTCTATTTACTCAATAAAGACGCCTACGATTATCGCTACTTTCATTATAGAGATTGGGACGAGATTTTATTCTTTGCCGCGTTCCTGAAGGAACATCTTCCCCCTGGTGAGTGGGAACAATTCGTCATTTCTCTCGAAGTAGATCCCAGGAGCAAAACAGCGCCTATTACGAAGGCGGTCATGGCCCACTTAGAACAAACCTGCGAATCTTACATTCGAGAAGTCATTCTTCCCGACCTGACTGATTCTGGCGTTAACGTTATTGGATTTCCCCTCAATTATTACCAGACCTATTCCTCACTCTATCTCGTGCAGATAATTAAACGTCTTGCCTCTGGATTCGAACTACTTTTTATCTATGGTGGATATGCAGTCACCTCCCCTGATCAGGCATCCATACTAAGAAAATATGGGGGGAAAGGTTTTCGCATTGTTGGTGAGGGTGAAAGGAAGCTGGTCGATTTCCTTAAGGCACTTCAAGAAGAGAAAAAAATATCTATCCCTGGGATATTCTCTCTTGATGGAAATGAAGATCTTTTTACAATTGATCGCACTTCATATGAAGGCCAGCTTCAATTTAAAGATATCCCCCATCCGGATTATTCTGAATACTTTGATAAAGTTGAAAAGATCAGACAAGACGACCCGATTTTTCATCACGTTTTAAACTCTAATGCTTTTTTTGGTTCAGTGACTTTAGCAATCACGATGGAAGGAACCCGGGGCTGTTTTGCTCGATGCGATTTTTGCTCGATGAATGTCGCCTGGAAAGGATTCAGGTCTGACTCAGCAGAGAGTATTTTCAAGAGGGTGAAAGAGCTTTCTCAGAAATATGGAACAAAACATATTCGCTTTGCAGACAATGTTTGCGACACATGGGCAGAAAAGTTTTGCCATCATTTAATCGACAACAATGATTTCTATGAACTATTTTTTGAATTGAGGGTTCATCATCCTGAATCTTTCTGGGAAACACTTGCAAAGGCTCGTGTCGGTGGAGTTCAAATAGGAATTGAAGCACTTTCAAATCCCCTTTTGAAAAGAATGGATAAAGGAACATTCCTTTATCAGAATATTATGAGCATGAAATACATGTCAGAGTTTGGCATCGATTATAATTTTTCAAATTTGATTTTGTTTCATCCGAAATCAACTGTCTCTGATGTGAAAGAAACACAACGCGTACTCGAACACATCTCACACTTGATTTTGCCACAATATACTTTCTTCGCACTTGAGCCGGGCTCCCCTCTTTATTACCAAATTCCGTTGGTGAAAAGAAAAGCGTTAGTCTCTATGTCCCCCAGACGGTGGCCGCACAATGTGAAAGAACTGTATGCCTCCGGAAAATATAACTCCTTGGAGGAATTTGAGGTTTCTCCTGAAGTCACAACTGCCTGGCATGAGTTTCATCAGTGGTATGTTAACTTCTCAAAGAACGCGAAAGTAAATTCTCTCAAGCAAGAAGAGCTCGAAGATGGAAATATTCTTATTACTGATGAACGTTCAGAAATCCCAGCATCATTGGTCATTTCGGGCAAAGATGCTGAACTCTATAATCGATTACACACGCCGATGACCTATGATGAATTAGTAAGCTTGCTTGGTTCTAAAGGAAAGATGGAAGAAAAGATCAAACCCTGGCTTGAGAAAAAAATCGTCATCGATGCGGATGGAGTCTTCCTGGCGTTAGCTCTTAGAAAGAATAAAAGAATTCGGTCGCTTCAAGAATCTTGACCTCTTCTGGCGAAAGATCTTCCTGCCTGAAAACACGAAAAAGAGCATCGCGAGTCGGAGGAGACATCCTGACATATCTTTTTTGAATCTCGTCGAGGAAGTAAATGTGATCATTAAGCAGGAAGAATCGTATCCCTTTCTTCAGACCGTAAGTCTTGGAACCCCTGAAAAACTGGCCTAATAACTCATGATGCCCACTCTCTAACCCTGGTACGGGATATTTCTTTTTAAAAAGAGTGGAGATATTTCTGCCAAGAAATATCGATAAAGCGTAGAGAAAAGCATAAAGAGAAAAAGCAAATTTCTTACCGGAAAACAATTTCTTCGCCAGCTCGTAATTTTTGGGCATCTTAAAACTAAAGGAGGGATTCGTATCAGGTTGATAAAATGTATTAGCGAAAATTCTTACTAGGTAGCGTAAGAGAAGAAACTGGGGGAAATAATGAGAGGTGAAATTATAGTAAACTTTGGCACGGGCCTTGGTTGTTCCCCCAAAGAGATAACTTTTAAACAATAGTCGATTCGCAAGCTCCGCATCTTCACAGCGTTTAAACTTTTCATTAAATCCACCAACACGAAGAAGGGCTTTTCGGGAAATAATTCCGGCAGCAGTATTAAATGTAGGGTCGTTCCCTTCCTTGATATTCGTATTTAAAAATAATCTATCGGACTCCCATGACTTCAGAATGAATCTATAGTTGTTAAGAAAACTTTTGGGTGTTCGGGCCGGAATGATTTGAGAGCCGAGCACATCCAGTGGGAATTTTTTTAACTCCCGGTCCATGTTTAAAAGCCAGTCCGGATCAAGGACCACATCACAATCAACGAAGGCGACAAACTCCCCTCTGGCAATCGCGATCCCCCTGTTACGAGCTAAAGAGCGACTTCTTTTTCCTTCAAAAAGAGATTGTATGGCAGGAAAATCCTGAATTATTTTTGGGGTGTTATCCGTCGATCCATTATCAATAACGATCACTTCAAAAGAAGTCAGTGTTTGATTCAGAACGGATGTGAGGCATTGGGATAATGTTTTCTCGCCGTTTAATACGGGGATGACAAAGCTGTATTTAGGAGAAGACATTTTAGATTACTTCAATCAGATTGTTTTTAACCATAAACGTCAGAGCTTCTTCAATCGATGCTTTCTGAGCTTCATTTTTAGAAAACAATTGAGAGTCCTTCAGAAGATTTTCCTGAAGAGCATCAACTGTCACAGATTTTTTTTTATCACTTTCTTGCGCGATAAAAGAAACCATGATGGCAACGTCACCTGAAAAGTGAAATAACTTATCGAGTTCTATGTCCAGGACAACTGATTTTTCGTTGCTTTTTTTAAAGTAGACTGTGGATTTTAACCTGTAACTTTTCATTCGATTTCAGTACTCGTTTATGATGACGGAAAGGAACTCAATCTTGCCATAACTTCTAACTGTGGAAGTACGATCAGCTCAACACGCCCGAAACCATGGGAGAAATTAGTTACCTGCTGGTCCTCATCCTGGTCCTCGTGTTCGCTCGCCTGACTCTTCTTGCCATCTTCTTTCATAAAAACCGCTAATAGTTATATTGATTTCTCATCATATACTAGCCTTAAATTGATTGCTAGCTTGGCCACCAACTGGCCTTATATTAACGCCCTCATCAAATCCTTAACACTTCTGCCAACTTTTGCCCCAAAGCGAAGGCATTTCCAACTCCCCGGTCCTTTGGATAGAGATGCTCAAACCCTGCGTGGTAAAAATGGCGAACAGGCGTTGAGAAAGGCGGCAAGAGTCCTAAGGTGTTGATTTGAGGTACTGGACAGGCCACCCTGGCCCTGCTTATTTCGAGGTTTGCGACATGCACGGATGAAAAATGGGGATACATTTTCTGGAGGCCATCGAGAAATGCATCTTTTATTTCTTCGTCGTTTTTATAAGGCGCCCCATCCGACGCGAGATAATATCGGGAAAGATAAACGACCTCCTTTTTACTTTTTGGATAAAGCCGATTTTGTTGGACCACTACCTGAAAGGGTATTTCTGGGTCACTAACTGTTGTCCAAAACTCATCGGATAGCTTCGTCTTCAATGAGAGGGTTAATAAAATAACCCCCGAAGCTTTGAACTCATTCAGATAACTGAAGCGTGAGTCATTTTTTACTAATTCCTTCAATCCAACTAAGGGGATGGTAGAAATTAAAATGTCATCTTTTGTGAATTCAATTTTTTCTCCAGAAACCAATTCCAGATTCTGTACGTGATCATTCAAAAAACTAATTTTTTGAACTTTAGTTTTTAAATAGATAGTGCCACCTGATTTTTCGATGCGATTAATTATTTCATCAAAATAAGGTTGATACGTTTTTACTAAATATCCGATCTTTGATTTTAATCCGACTTTACTGGAAAGGTGGTGCTTGATTCTCATCGATAACCAATAGGCTGAAATTTTCTCAGCATCACTTCCAAATTTATCCCGGAGCAATGGTTCCCAGATTTTTTGTGAGAACTCTCTTCCAAACGAATTCCTGGCCCAATCAATGGCAGTGACTTTATCCAAACTCAAAGAAGGCATCAAAAATCTTAATTTTAAAATCGTCGCAATGACTTTAAAAATATCCTTTCCTGCAAGCCTGAGGGTCGAGGTGATGCTGTCAAAATCATGATGCCCACTACTTGAAAAAGTAGAGGTGTTAATTTTTTTCCATTCTATATCATAGGGCACTTTCAACGAGTCCAGAAACAGCTCAGCCTCCTGATGGTCATTCCAGCTATAGAAATGATAAAAGCGGTCGATTAAGTGGCCATCAAACATATGCGCTTGAGCGGCACCGCCAGCAGATTCCCCTGCCTCGAGAAGAATAATTTTAATGTTCTCACGATGAGAGCGAAGAAGATAATGAGCACACGATAAACCCAAGGGACCTGCACCTATGAGAACAATCTTCTTTACTTGCTCGTTCATTTGGCTGAATCGTTTATCTTATAAATTTCATAGCCCTTCAAAGTCTGCACTAAAGAGTAATCTTGTTTTAAATTTGTCATCATACGATCGGTGTTTAAGAAAACTTGAGGGAGCTGAAGGTTTGTTTTGAGAATAATCCAATGAATCTTCGCCTTTCTTATTTCTTTTTCAAGCCATAGAAGATCAAAGGGCATCCCGCCGGGAATTAATAAGAAAATACTTAATTGAGGATACCTTCCAGTGCTTGCGTAGAACGGATCTTCCCCCGGAAGGGATATGACTCTATCATGATGAGGTATATGCGCCTCTGTCCAGGCCAATAATTCTTCAAAATTATATATCCATGGTCCGGGAGTAGTGAGCCCTTTGAGACCCCGCCAACTTGCTGTCTGACTTTCAAACTTCCATGGGATGACAGATTTATTTAATACATTTGTTTGAAGATAAGTGCCTGCTGGAATGAGAAGTAACAAACAAAAAAATAAAACAGCTCTCTTTAATGGAAAAAAGTCATTGAGCAATGCACCCCAAACCAGAAAGAAAAGGGGCCATATTCCATAGGTTGACCACACTAATCCGTGAGAAGCAAAAGTGGCGAGACTTGTAACAATACAAATGACAGAAACAGACAAGCCAGATGTCATCGCCTTGTGTCTCATCAAATTAAAAGCATAGAGAGTTCCAGCGGTAAGGAAAGTTGCTGGCCATAAGAAGGCGAAGTGTTTTTCCATCGCAGCAATTCTGGAGGTAAGAGCAAAGAAATTCGTTGGCAAGAACGGCAAAATAAAAAAGATGAAGGCAATCCACACATACCTTCTATTTTTATCCGCTTTAAAAAGGAAATAGGAAACTATCCACGAAGCAGCATACAAATAAGCGGCAGGTTTCTTAAAGGTATTCAATACAAAGGGAATCGCGTTTCCCCCTCTTGTCTCACGAGCATAGATGAAAATCCAGCGCAGGGCCTCAGGCAGTCCTTCCGGGCCAGACATAAATAAGATAGTTAAAGCAAAACAAACGAAGCCAAAGAATATCCCTCCAGAAACGTAAGCTGTTTTTCTGGGCCCCAACAGGAATGACCCCGTTATCATTCCGGCCGTAATTCCTGCGCCAATGGTTTGTTTAAAGAAGAGAACTAATACGCACGTGAAACCAGCAGCGAAAAAAAGAGATTTATCGTTATTCTTCAATGCTTTTATAAAAAGAAACAAAGCGATTAAAGCAACAACACAAGAATCATAGTCGTAATCAGGAAATGCCCCCAATACCCCGGGAGCTAAAAAAACAAGGGGGATAAGACTATAAACGACAGATTTCTCCTGGGTCATCTCCTTTAAAATCATCCATGTTAATACCATTGAAGTCGCTGCTTCAAAGGCGACAAAACTTAATTGTGCATAATAATTAACGCCAAAAACCTTTATCAAAAGTCCCTGCACAAAGAATGTTCCGGGGCTTAGGACAAGTCCAAAATCCAGATACGGTCTTTGATTTAAAGAAAATCGATAAGCGTATTCGGTGAAGAGTGACCAATCCGCTAAGCAGATTAAACGGGAAGAGAAAACAAAGACAAGCAGCGCAGAGAGGAATGCCAGAACAATGATGAGGAGTTGCTCGTATTTAAATTTCATGTTTCTAAAGAGAACACTAAATTAAAAAGATATTTCTTTTGAAGATTCTTAAAACAAGCCTCTAGAAGTGGATCTTGACCTTCTGAGGGGTCTGCGAGGCACAGATACTGGCCGGTATGGGCCAACGAATAATTCAACATCCCTTCCGTTGTTGCCGTGATAAATGCTGTGGTGGTAAATTTGGACATGATTTTTCTTGGTTTTCTCTCCAAAACCTTAAAGCTATTTCCTGCTGGCGAGAGACTTAATTGCACATAAAACGACTTGGCCCTAGGTCGCAGGAATTCATAATTCCATTTCATCTCAGATTCAGACTTTTTTATTTTCGATAAAAGTTCAGTAATCATTTTCAATGTCACAGACTTTCTATTTTCAATCTTCCTGTTTCCATGATCCTTCATGACAATCGGGCCTTTCCTGGTCTTAGATTTTTCTAATTTCTGCACCCAACTTAGCTTTTGAACATTTCGTAATTTTCCATTATCAAAGACAAAACCCTGGCCTGGCTCGAGGATTGTGGGAGACGACAACGGAAATCTTTGTTTAATGTCCTCGCAAAACTTTTCTTCTGAAATGGGAAACATCCAATAATTTAATTCTGGTTCATATTTATAGGCCCATGAACAGGCAGACGGAACGATAATGGACTCATTAATTGCTCCGACGATGTCCTGCAACCGCTGATAAATCTTTTTGGGTGAAATACTTAATAATTTCCCGTTATACACATCAGACTCTCTAAGAGGTTGATAGAAACAAAAACTTACCGATGGCATTCCCTTTCGTTTGACCACACTTTCAACATCTTTTTTGTAAACCTCAGTATCAACAAGATTGAGAATTTTAGACTTACCTTTTTGTATAAACATTCCCATTTCATTCACGCCAACGGCATGGCTAACGGTCGCTTCAATTTCAATATCTCCCACTTTAATATTTTCCAGAGGCTTTAGTTCTTGTAAGTTTTTAAACCCCATTGTCTTAAGCCAAAATGGAATGGTCTTGCAGCCAGCTGGAAAGACGATTAGCGTCTCCCGGGACACATAATTAAGTGACTTCAGACAAAAATGATCATTGTGAAAATGAGAAATGATCACCCCATCTAATTTTAATTTTTTTATTTCTGCAAAATTAAATTCAACCGTCGGATTTAAAATTAAGAACTCTGCCCAATCATTGATGAATAATGGATCGATGAGAATGCTGGTCTTTTTTGACGTAACGAAATAACCAGCATGGGTTAATCTGAAAATGGCCAAACTCTCATCTTTCAGCGTTCGTTTTGTAAATTGCAGCATGATTGTAATTGTACTAAAAAAATTCGACTGGGGTTATTGATAAAAAAAAAGCCAGGGGCGCGAGACCCTGGCTTTTATACATCCCAATACATTTATGGTGCCCGGTGAGGGACTCGAACCCCCACGCTCGCGCATTAGGTTCTAAGCCTAACGTGTCTACCAATTCCACCAACCGGGCATCGATATCGAGAACTGAAATTATGGATTT
>JBKJNQ010000071.1:0-7487 GCA_046593575.1 Bacteriovoracaceae bacterium | reverse complement strand
TAATTGCGCCCACCTAGTTTTCTAGGGGCGCGAAACCGTTTTAAGCCTTCCCCCGGACCTTTTTTTCACATTTCTCCCCCGTCTTACCGATATGCCCTTCATGCGCACTTTGTTCGCTCTGCTTATTCTTTTTTCGTGGTCTGCATTCGCAACTCAAAATGAGCGGCTCGCAAATATTGTGGATACGTTCAGCCGAACACCCGCAAGTCTTTCCGGAAACATTTCCATCGGCAGTCGCCTCACTCTGGGAGAAGAGATAGTCGATATCGGCCCTTTCCATGCGAAAGCTTCAGTTCGCTGGAAAGAAAATTCTCCTCTGGGTTTCAATCTTTCAGAAAATGTACTTTCGCTCAATACTCGTGGAGCATTCAGTCTGCATATTGCGGGCGTAAATTTGAAAATTAATTCCATAACCTATAATCGCAACGGACATTTTCACGTCGACATGAGTAGTCCTCTGATGGAAAAGGGTCTTGAGGCCCGCCTAAGCCTTGCTATCGAAGAAAAGTTCAAGGCGAAGATGGATCTCGCTCTCAGAGAGTTGACTGCTATACGCAGGCAAAGAACGGGAAGAGAAGCCAGAGGGGTGATTGATCAGATTATTAAAATTTTTGAAACGCCCGCACGTCCTGGTCTTTCCATTTCTAACGTTCAGATGTCTGGAGATGTGCAGCTGAACTTTGATTTTCCCGTCAACCAATCCTTGAATCTTAATAATGAGTTTGTGGCCGAAATCAAGGCCGATGATTCTATTTCCGCCGGTGGATCCTTCACCAGAATCGGCGGGCGCTATAACATTTCCGAGATTCAGTTTCACTCCTATAAAGGCGTGACCTTTCATCCGGTAAACGCCACCGAGCTATCCCTTTCCTCACTCAGGGTCATGCAGATTACGATTTCGGAAAGAGGGATAGAGCCAGTGATGGTATCGGGAGCTGAAGAAACGATCACTGGGGTCCGTCAGTTAATTGGTCTTCTCGCCACTGCCCAGGGTGTGTCTTCCCTTGGAGCTGCTCCGAATTGCGATCCACGGATTGCAGAAATCCAGGCCTATGTTCGTCGCCGGTTTCACGGGGAGCTTGGACCTATGATCCGACAAAACCGCGATGCCCTTATTCGGGCAGGGATCAATCCGGAAATCATCCGCGCCCTCGAAGGTTGATTTAACTTGACGTGAAAAGTGCCCCGAAGTGACAATGAATGTATGGATTACATCAATGTCAACGACTACCAGAATGTTTCATGGATTGAAGGCCTGGCACTCGAAGAAGTGAACATGGAAGAATCAGGCATCATCCGCTTCGATGAGCATCTGAATACCCAGTCACTCCTTGAAGAATCCTCGCTCGCTTTTGTGAACAAACTCAAGGACCGTTTTGAGTTTTACGTTTCCATGTTCAATCAATACCGTAACAACCGTGATGGCTCCCGCTCAATCAAGGTTTTCCGCATTTCCAATACCGTAAATGATTTTATTCTTTTCCGTAATTCACTAAAGCTGATCGTTGCAAGACGTTCACCGGATGTGATCAGTATTGGTTTTCTTTCAAATAACGGGGGCCTCTTTGCCGCTCGTCTTGCCAATGAAAGTCAGTCTGTTCATGCCATCCATGAAATCAAGGCCCACGTAGGTCCTTTCAATACCATTTCATGGCGCTTCCAGGGTGAGCCGGTGGAAACCGAAGCTCTCGTGAAGTACTACCTCACAGAATTTATCAAGAATTCTTCGCGCTAAGCGGATCAAAGCGACTTTGCGTAAATGCGAGCGACTCTTCGATCGTAGGCATCTTCGTTCCCAGAAATTCTTCCATGTTGTTGGTATTCAATCGGAATGAATACTCCTGACCTTCCTTCCCTTTTCTCTCGGTAGGAAAGTTCATCATCTTACTTTGAACCAGTGATTCATCGAAACGGAAGAATTTTGCATAAGCACGGGCAAAATGAAAACGGGTCATGCTATCACCTGAGGAAACATGCATCAGGCGATTGGTGACATTGTCGATGAGTGCCTTCTTCAAAATTTTGCCCACAATCTGCACATCCAGAAATCCCGACTTGACCGAGTCGTCGGCGGTGAATTTCTCTCCACGCGCAAGGGATTTTTCAAGATACTCAAACCAGTTTCCATGAGCGGAACTGAAGCTTCTTCCGTAGAGGATTCCGCATCTGAGAATAAGGTAATTGAGACACGACCTTTGGACATAAAATTCCGTGGAGGAAAGTGAAGTTCCATACGCCGTTGAAGAGAAAGGTGTATCGCCTTCAGAAAAGAGCTGGTCATCTCCGCTATGAACAAAGCCCGAGGAGAGAAGGACAAATTTCGAGCGTACTCTTTCGCTTGAGGAGCAGACGTTCGCGGCCCCGTTGGAATTCAGAGCATCGGAGAGCTTGGGGCGAAGCTTACACTCAGTCAGTGAAGAAAGGCCGACAGCATAGATCGTAAAATCCGGCTTCACGATCGCCAGGAGCTTGGCCACGTAGTCTTTTTTCAGGACGTCACAGGGATAGCAAGTGACACCCGAAATCGATACCGGAGTCTTGTGATAGGTTCCGACGATCCGGAATTCATCTTTCAGGACTTCCGCGAGGTTTGAACCCACGAAGGATGAGATGCCGAAGATCATGACGGTTTTACGCATTTCTAAATTATAACGAGGATTTTATTTTGTGCTAGGGGGTCGACTCCGGCTCCTGCCTCACGTCGACATACCGGTCCCGCGCTTCGCGCTTCCTGACCATAAAAAAAGAAAACCTTCCCCCATTCGGGGGAAGGTTAGTGGGTGTTTTTTAGCCGAGTAACTTCAAGGCAAAATTCGGAGTCTGATTCGCTTGGGCGAGCACTGACACACCGGCTTGGGCAAGAATGTTATTCTTGGCCATGTCCGCGGTCTCAGCCGCTACATCCACATCACGAATCCGGGAATTGGCCGCACTAAAATTCTCCTCTGAAATCGCGATGGTTGTACTCGCAGATTGCAGACGGTTTTGTAGTGCTCCCAAGTTTGCGCGGGTTCCGTTAATCCGCGTAAGCGCGTCGTCCAGTTTCGACAATGATAGCTGTGCGCCTTCCTTACTCGCGATGTTCTCAGCAACAATGCCGAGAGCTTCGAGAGTGGCATCAGTCGTTGTGGAATCGTATGCAATCCGGTCTTGTAAGGGATCATTGTGGATCCCGACCTGAATTTCAACCAAACCACCTGTGCCGTCGAGGAGCTTTCTCCCGTTGAATTCTGACCCTTGTGAAATCCGCTGGATTTCTTCCAAGAGATTCTTGAACTCAATGTTCGAAAATCCTCTCTCAGTATCGCCGACAGTATCAGAGGCTGCCTGGATAGCGAGCTCCCTGAGTCTGATAACGATGTTAGATACTTCGTTGAGGCCACCTTCAGCTGTTTGAATAAGCGATATTCCATCATCTGAGTTCCTCTTGGCTTGTCTGAGTCCGCGGATGTGAGCTTTTAGTTTTTCACTAATCGCCAGTCCAGCTGCATCGTCAGAGGCGCGAGTTATCCTTTCACCGCTGGATAGCTTTCTTAAATTGCTATCCAAGTTCATCTTAGTTACACCTAGAGCACGTTGAGCACTGATGCTCGCCATGTTCGTATTTATTCTTAATCCCATGTTTTAATCTCCTGTTAGCATAAATCGAACCTCCATGTTCACTTACGGACATCATGTCCGCGATTGTTTTTAGTTAGTACACAAACCAATCCACTACTCGTCCTGAAACACCCACTACAGTATTTGCAGGTAGTTTTACATCAGTACATTCTTAAGGCCCTAAGCCTCAGGGCTTACTAGCCCTGGGCAGCGGCATTAATAAGGCTAAGAGCGTTCGTCGTAGACTGATTCGCTTGAGCCAATACTGAAGTACCTGCTTGCATGAGAATATTCGTTCTCGTCATCTCAGAAGTAGCTGCTGCAATGTCAGTGTCACGAATACGTGAGTTAGCTGCTGACAAGTTTTCGTTACTGATCTGAATGTTGTTGATCGTTGACTGAAGTCGGTTCTGAAGAGCACCGAAGTCAGCGCGGATCCCTGATACGTTCTGAATCGCCTGATCGATAGCCGCGAGTGAGTTCTGAGCCGAGATCTTATCTGACACTGAAGCCAGGTTAAGACCGAGAGCTGCTACGTTCACGTCAGCTGAAGATGCGTCGAAGGTGAGACGATCTGATAAAGGATCGTTTCTTGTACCGATCTGAATGTCGAAGACTGAACCTGTACCGTTAAGAAGTGGAACGCGGTTGAATTCAGTAGAGTTCGCAATACGATCTACTTCTGACATCAACTGTTCAAATTCCACGTTAAGAAACTTACGTTCTGTGGGCCCGATGGTATCAGAAGCAGCTTGTACAGCAAGTTCCCGAAGGCGGATCATGATGTTACCAACTTCTGCTAATGCACCTTCTGCGATTTGCACGAGAGACACACCATCTTGGGCGTTTCTTTCTGCCTGACCGAGACCTCTGATTTGAGCTCTGAGGTTTTCCGAGATCGCTAACCCTGCAGCATCATCGCCTGCACGGTTGATTCGGCTACCTGAAGACAATTGCTCGAGCACTCTCTGCTGAGCTCCGCGTGTGATACCTAAGTTCCTTTGCGCATTAAGCGAAGCAACGTTGGTGTTAATCCGTAAACCCATAAATCCTCCTTGATTGGGTATCTCCTTTCTCAATCCGTGAGAGGGAGAACGAAAGGCATTGGCCCTTCATGCATAACTTTTCGACACACGACGCGAAGACTTTAGTTTGATTGTTTAATAATTCGACAATACCCTCCAAGGGGGTCTAAACTATGGAAAACAAAGAGAAAATGCCATGGGCAATAATTTCCCCCAGCGTACAACTTTAAAAGAATCTCCTTCACTCCTTGATGAAACTCTCAAATTGATAGAGAAATCCTTCCTCTATAAAGAGCCTTTCTCCTTCAAAACTGACTTTGCTCCCCTCATGGACCCTTCTAATCATCACAATTGCTTCATCTACACAGATGAAAACGGCAAAGTGATCGCTCATATAGGAATGAAAGATAAAATTCTTCGAGTGAATGGGCATGATCATGCGATTTGTTTGTTAGGTGGTATCGCTGTCGACGAAGAAAGAAGAGGCGAAGGTCTCTTTCGCTCACTGATGGAAGACGTGATCTCAGAAAAAAGAAGTGACTGCGCATTCTTCCTTCTCTGGAGTGACCAGGAAAAGCTTTATAACAAATTCGGCTTCACACTGTGTGGCCCTCAATATGAATATTTAAAGACTGGAACAAAACAGACGCATGAGAAGACTACATACGAAGCTCTTTCTCCTCAGGACAAAGGCGGCATTCAATATTTGTACGGAAAAAGTTTTGCGACAAACTTTCTCTCACCTGTGAGAACTGCTGCGGATTGGGAAATGATTGCGAAGACGACTTCAGCAGATTTGTATGTGAAACGTGACAAGCAAAGAATCCTTTCTTATTTCTTCATGAATAAGGGTCAGGATCTCACCGGCATTATTTACGAATTTGGTTACATGGAAGAGATTGGGAAGTTCATCCAGGAGATTCGGGCACACGGAACAGTCTGGTCACCGGTGGCAGTGTCAGACACAAACACCCAACAGTTTCAATTCTTACTGGCCCCTGCAGATCGCAGGCTTTTTGCAGGATTTATCGCAGACTATACGAAAGCACAATTCACTCTCAGAGAGATCAACCTGATTAAAGGTGAAGTCTATTTTGATTTTGGAGACGAAACTTTGAGTTTAGAGATTCCGGAATTCCTGAGGGGGATTCTGGGGCCCGGAACATTCGAAGAACTGGGAGATGCTCTCCCCGTCTTTCTCAGTGGACTCGACAGTATCTGAAGTCACTGGTGAATTCACCATCGCCTTATTATCGACCACTTTAAATTCAGCAAACATTTCCAGTACTGACGGTGAAAGCAGTCGTGGAGTTTTTCCGGCGATCTCAGCGATGTAATATTTCCGGAGGGCCTTTGGCATCCGGTAAGCAGACTCGGCCGGCATGAGACTCGTAGGGATTTTATCCATAAGTGCGTAAGCATTTTCATTCTGAAGCTCAAAGGACTGCCCGGGTATCTCAAGGAAACGTGGGGCTTCGTGCTTGCGATGGAAATAACAGTGACCAATTTCATGAAGGAGAACCCTCACGAAATCTTTTTCAAATACCGGAGCATCCAGTGGAAGCATGACTTCATCGAGGAAGAGATGAGGGCTGAGGATAATATAGATGCCATGATCTTTTTTACCATACTGGCAGCGACCGACGACTCCAAAGGGAAGTGGAGCAACCACGACCGGGAGAGCTTTGAGATTTACGTGAACATTCATATCCGCAAACTCTTGCTGGAGTTTATCGAGTTCTTCATCAATTTCGGACTTATTCATCGCAGATGCCTGACTCTCAGGAACCGGGGGATAAGTGTAGATAGTTTTCTTACCGCAACCAATGAGCAGTAAAAGGAGGAACAAGTTCTTCATGGGGTGCTGTATACCTAAGGCAAAAAGACTTTGAGAAGGAGAAAAGCCTTAATATGAAATCTTAGTATTTCCTTAGGGTAGAAATTCTTACCAAGAGGTAAGCAGAGAAGGCCCAGAAGACCCAGCTGATGACCGGGATGTCATAAAAGGATAAAAGTTCACGGTTAAGAGCGAATAAAGACCCTGAAAGAATGAAAATCCCGGCCAGCATGGATAAACCCAAAACATAGAGGGCCCGCGAGATCTGGTTTGTAAAATTTTCAATGCCCTGAATCCTATGCTCCAGCGCATAGTTATTCTTTGAGACTTCTTTCAAGAACCACTTCATATGCTTCGGGACAATCCTGAGCGAACTCAGGAGATCCTTGGCGATCCACATGACCTCTTCCTGGGCATTCTTCTTAGATAAGAGCTCATTGATAAGTTTCGGCATGTCCTTATCCAGGAGCTTGAAGATATTGATATCAAGACCAATGGATTTCCCCACACCATCAAGAGTAATGAGCGCCCGGAAGATGATGAACCATTCTCGAGGCAGATAAAGCTCATGCTTACTTAATGTTCTGATCAGGTTACGGACAAGCTCCGACATGTTGGTTTCCTGAACAGAAAGTCCAACGTAAGGAGAAATGGAATCTTTGATGTCACGAATGAGTTCTTCGTGATCAGGCACAGAATCATATTGGGCCACTTCGAGAAATTCGTAAACCAGGTTGTCGTAGTTGTGGGTGATCACGGCATAGAGAATACCAATGAGATTTGCTCTTTGTTTTTTCGAAAGAGTTCCCATGAGGCCAAAATCAATGATGCCGATCCGACGGTCTTTCATGACAAAGAAATTTCCGCCATGAAGATCCGCATGGAAGAATCCGTCAGCTAAGAGAGTGTGAGTGAAAAGTTCAATACTCTTCTCTAATTTTACGACGACATCTTCACCGAGATCCTGCAGGGAATGAAATTCGTTAAATTCTCGTTCTCGAGTATCTTGATGGACGACCATTTAA
>JBKJNQ010000051.1:0-36286 GCA_046593575.1 Bacteriovoracaceae bacterium | reverse complement strand
TCTCCGTTTCTCGAAACACCTGTCCCATCATCGTAATCCCCCGGGGCACACGTAAATGTCGCAAGATCCGTGCACAGAACATCCCGAGAGGGTGGATCTTCACAAATAACTGTGGGTGCAGGAGTGCTCCCATTCAGGATCTCCACCGGTGATTCAACAGACTGAGGTGGCACATTGAGCGCCAGAGTCGTCTCGGAAAATAGAAATACACTAAAAAACAGGAATGAGATTTTCATAGAATCCGCATCGGCAAAAACCGATCAAAACCGTACAAAATAATCAAGAATGAGAAAGATTCCCGGTACCTAGATCTTACGCCCTTCAAAGTACCAGAACGAGCGGAAAGCCCCCATTCTCGTGGTCTTCAGGCGATGCTTGAACCACACAGAATTGAGCTCAGTTTCCGAACGCAGAAAGAGATGATCCGTCGTTTTTTTCCAGGAGGGATGCTGAGGATCTGCGATCACGATGAAAAAGTGACCTCCAGGTTTCAGCACACGCGAAAGTTCGTGGGCGGCTTTCTCAGCATCAGCGAGTAAGTGCCAGACGGCGATGGAAAATACGGCCGTTACGGAAGAAGATGGAAGTGGAATGGAGTAAGCAGACCCTTCAAGAAATTTCGCCTGTGGATAAAGGGCCATCGAGCGTTTTAAAAGAAAGGGAGAAGGTTCTATGCCGGTGTAGAGTGTGTCTTCCGGAATCTTTGCCGAGCAAATGCCCTGGCCCGAGCCGAGATCTACGACATCCGTGATGTCGTTGTCCCAGATCCATTGATTTAATCGGGGATAAATATCCTGTTCGCGAATACTGGCATCGCTACTCTCGATCAGAGCGATCCATTCATCAGCAGATTTTCTATCAAAGTTTTTATCGTCCATATTTCAAAAATGAAAAAAAACTTCGCCAGGGAAGAGACTGTGCAGCATGAGTAATCTCAATGCATTGGCTTAAACTCTTTGCCGTCAAAGTGGAATACGACCTCTTTGTCTTCGTACTTCGTCTTGAGATTCACCGGTCTTCTCCAGATCGCAAAAAGATTTCTCAGCGTCTCATTGGCAAAATTCACATCCAGATCGACGCCATAATGAACATGATTGAGAAGTAATTCTTTACGGTTCATGTAGTTCCCATCTTCCACTTCAATGATCGGCTGACCGAAGTTCGTCAGCTGGGAGAGAAGCTTCTGTTTGATGGCGAGGAAGTCTTTTGAATCGATCTCAAAACGTCCGGTGCGTGGATTGTACTTATAAGTGAAGAGCTGTTGGCGTTCGCAGAAATCCGGTGTGAGGAACTCATCAATGAAGGAAATATCATTGTGCGACTTTCTCACTTCAAAGATTTTCTGCTTACCGAGACCAAGCTTTTTGTCCCAACGGAGTTTTTCCGGCATTTCATTGCACTCGTTGTATTCTTTCCCGAACATCCCGCGGTCCCAGCGGTATTCGATGTCGCGCATGAGCTCGATTCCGACTTTATACGGATTGATGTTCTGCTTACTCATCGCCATCACACCCGCGTGCTTATCAGCGAATTCGACGATCTCAGAAGAATCAAGAGCACGAGTCGTCATGATCTTTGAGTGCCAGTAAGAGGCCCAGCCCTCGTTCATGATTTTCGTCATTCTCTGAGGGAGAAAGTAATAGGCTTCTTCACGGAGAATCCCAATGATATCGGCCTGCCACTCCTCGATCGGAGCATATTGAATCAAATATCCCAGGACATCTTTTGTACTGTTATTCAGAGGGCGCTCGGCCGTAATCTCATCTTCGTCTTTTTTTACTTCATCTTTCTTTACGTTCCGCGCTTTCGTTCTCATGAAGGATTTTAAAGCGGCAGAACGGTCATCAATCAGATAACCATCGTCTTCAGATTCTACTTTTTCCTGAACGAGCTGATCTTTTCGACTGCGTTTCAGTTCAGACGTTTCAAAGAGTTCGTTGATATCGAGAAGATTTTCCAGTGAGAGAACCTTATCAATGAAATTTTCCACGGCATCATGACCGTACTTATCCATGTAACGACGGATTTTTGTTCCGTGGTTGGCCATGACGTCCATCATCTTGCGATTGGTGTGACCAAACCAGGCGTTGTTCTTGAAGAAATCGTTGTGGCCATAAACGTGCGCCATCACGATCTTCTGATCGACCCAGTTATTTGCCTGAAGGAGGTAGGCATAACAAGGATTGGTGTTGATCACCATTTCGTAGATTTTTTGAAGACCGTAGGCATAGCCTTTTGAGAGCTGATCGTAATCCATACCGAACTTCCAGTGTGGATAGCGTGAAGGAAAACCACCCTGAGCGGCGAGGATATTGATCGTGTCGTAATCGCAGACTTCGAAAACTTGCGGGAAGAAATCGAGACCATATTCGATGGCGTACCCTTCGATTTCATTTTTCAGAGCTAATAATTCGCCGCTGATCGGTTTCGTGCGGTTCATCTACTTCCCTTTCCCCAGGAATTCCTTGATCGAATCGAGGATCCCTTCTTTATTCTTAATCTTCGAGAGAGTCAGCTTGTCATTGGCTGAACCGTATTTGGCGGTGAGGTCTTTAAAGAATTGACCGGAGCCATAACGAGATTCAACCTGCCCGTAACAGAAATTGTTCGAGACCGGCAGAATCACTTTATCCAGAAGATCGAGACAAAGTTTTGTGTCATCGGCCGACCAGTTATCCCCATCAGAGAAATGAAACGGATAGATATTCCATTCATTCGGATTGTAATCCTTCTCGATGATTTCTTTACAGAGAGTGTAGGCAGAAGAAATGAGTGTTCCGCCTGACTCGCGGGTGCGGAAGAAGGTATGTTCATCAACTTCTTTAGCAGTTGCATCGTGAATGATGTAACGGATCTGGATGTCTTTATACTGGGACTTTAGCCAGAGATTAATCCAGAACGATTCCGTTCTCACGATTTCTTTTTGCTCGTCTCCCATGGATCCGGATACGTCCATCATGTAAATCACGACGGCTGCGTTCTGCATTTCAACTTTCGTATCAGCAGCACGGTAGCGGAAGTCGCGACGAATAGGAATGACCGCCGGATTTTCCGGGTCATAAGAATCCATGGCAATCTGACGCTTCAAGGCCTGTTTGTAAGTACGACGTAAATGGCGAAGTGAATCCGGGCCAGTGGTCCCGATATTGGTGTAACGATCAACGACTGATTGAAGGGATTTTTTTCCCTTGGGTTCAATATTCGGAAGCTCTAATTCTTCACCGAGAATTCTTGCGAGTTCTTCAAGCGAGAGCTCAACTTCGAGTTCCTTATTCCCCTCGCCTTCTCCGGCCTCACCCTGACCGGGCTGACCATTCGGATCCTGTTGTCCATCAACCGGATCTCCCGCCTGTCCCTGACCTTGTCCCATTCCGCCCTGGGATTTATCCCCGAACTTGAACCGGGGGATATCAATTGAAGGCATGGGCACAGTGAACTTTTCATTACCCTTAGGAATGATCTGGTTTCCCTGTGAAACATACTTCCGGAGATTGTCTCGGATTCTTCCCTTAACAATCTTCCGGAATCGGGCATGGTCTCGCTTAATTGGATGGTCCAATCAATACTCCTGAAATTAAGACTTAATCGAATCGCCTTTAGCGAAAATCGAGGCCACAAAGTTCAGCGCATCTGTCGCACAGATATCGCAGTAACCGAAGTTCTTGATCAAGCGGCTCTTCACCACTTCAATCTTTTCCTGGGTCTGCTTATCGACAACGTTTGAGATGATAGTTGTGAGCTTGATCGTGTCACGCTGATCTTCAAAGAGCTTGAGCTCGAGAGCGCGATGAAGTCTTTCATTCATCTTGTAATCAAACTGCTTCCCTTCGATCGCAAGAGCACCGATGTAGTTCATAAGCTCGCGGCGGAAATCATCCTTCCGAGACTCAGGAATATCGATTTTCTCCTCGATAGAACGCATGAAGCGCTCATCAGCTTCTTCCAGCTTATTTGAGTACTTGTTACGGATCTTTTCTTTCTGCGTGTAGGCCTTGACGTTATCGACGTAATTCGCACACAGGGTCTGAATCGCTGACTCATCAACAGAAATGGCCTTCTGAACATCGTTTTTGACGATGTCTTCGTATTCCTGGCGGCAAACCGCGAGCATTTCTCGGTAATGATCAAGCTGATCCGGAGAATTCACGAGAGCGTGATGCTTAAGTCCTGATTCCAGTTCATTGAAGACCATGAAGGGATTCAGGCACCCGACGTGACCGTTTTTCACGAGGGCATTCGAGATTTTATCCTGGATATAACGTGGGGAAATCCCCTCGAGACCTTCACGAACGGCTTCCTTACGAAGCTCCTTCACGTTGTCTTCGTTGTAACCCGGAAGAGTCTTACCATTATAAAGCTTGAGCTTCTGAAGCTTCGTCAGATCCGATTTCTTCGGCTCTTCAAGACGCGTGAGAATTGCCCATGTCGAGGCCATTTCAATCGTGTGAGGAGCGATGTGAATGTTCGGGATCGTCTCTTTATTGTAATCTTTGCGATAAATGCGCGCTTCCTGGTCGAGGCGCGTGATGTACGGAACATCAATTTTTACCGTACGGTCACGGAGAGCTTCCATGAATTCGTTGGACTGAAGCTTTCTGTACTCGGGCTCGTTGGTGTGACCAAGAATCACGAGATCGATATTGGTTTGAGCGAATTTTTTGGGTTTGATCGACTGTTCCTGTGAAGCTCCGAGGAGATCGTACAAGAAGGCCACATCAAGTTTCAGCATCTCGATGAACTCAACGATCCCGCGGTTAGCGATGTTGAACTCTCCGTCGAAGTTAAAGGCCCGTGGATCAGAGTCCGATCCGTAGATCGCGATCTTTCTATAGTTAATGTCACCAGTTAATTCTGTGGAATCCTGGTTCTTCTCATCTTTCGGCTGGAACGTCCCAATCCCTCTTCTGTCTTTTTCAGAAAGGATAAGGCGTTTCACACGAATGTGCTTCATCACTCTATTCCAGTCACCATTGTACTGGAGCATGTATTCATTCAGGATAAAGCGGCAGGCAGGATTGACTTCGCCTTTAATTTTTACTTTATAGGGAGACTTGTTCACCTTGTTCAGTTCCACGAGAAACTTCTCGCGAACTTCGATGGGAAGAAGCTTCAAAGGTTCCTCGTGCATCGGACTCATGAAAAGTTTTGCTCCACCGAGAATCGGAGAGCTGTCTTCATCAATCCATTCGTAGGTATAAAGCGCACCTTCGTCCGTGCGTGAATAATGCTCGAGACCTTTTTTCAGAAGTCTTGAAACTGAAGATTTCGCAGATCCCACCGGACCGTGAAGGAGGAGAACGCGTTTCTCAGTTCCGTAGCCAAGTGCCGCCGACTGAAAGAAGTTCACCATTTTCATGAGGTGGACATCGATCCCGAAGATCGCATCTTTTCCATTTTCAATCGGATCATCAAAGAAGTGATAACGAACGACATCTTTCTTGTACTCCGTGTACTGAGAAGTGCCGTAGCTCATAATCATGTCGTAAATGCGCTGGAAGGAATTCCGTGCGATCTTTGGATTCTTCATCACCAGATCGATGTATTCCTGAATATTTCCCTGCCAGTGAAGGTGGGAGAAATCTTTCGGATTGTAGTTTTGTGTGATGAACGAATTAATATCGAAACCGGCCATAAGCCCTCCTGAGGTAAACCCTTTGATTTATTTTACCCGCAAAAAGGATTATGAGGAAGCGGCACTTTTTGTCCGAGCACTCTAGTCGGAATCTAAATGTCTTTGACTAAAATTCAGTCTCCCCTATGATGGAAGGGTAAACACATTTCAAGGCCTCTATGGGAATTATCAGCGCAGGTGCCACGGATATCGGGCGGAAGAGGAAAACTAACCAGGATTCCATTTGCCTTGACTCCACTTATAACTTCTTTGCCGTCGCCGACGGCATGGGCGGACATAATGGTGGAGACATAGCGTCGCAGCTTTCAGTAAAAATCATTCCGGAATTTTTAAAGGTAAACGGGAAACTCGAGCCAGACGTGCTCATGAAGGAATTGATTCATACGATCAATGATTCGATTCTCGCCAAGGCCCAGTCCACTCCCGATCTTCAGGGAATGGGTACGACGATTTCGGCGATTCATTTTGCAGGCCCCCAACTTTTCGTTGGAAATGTGGGCGACTCCCGAGTTTATATGATCAACAACCAGCACATTTACCAACTCACGCGTGACCATTCTTTTGTTCAGGAAAAATTGAACATGGGTATCTATACGCGGGAAGAAGCGTCGAGAGATCCTCAAAAAAACGTTCTCGTGCGCTCCGTTGGATTTGATCCGGAAGTCCTGGTTGATGTTTTCCACTATCGTATTTGTAAAAATGACCTCTTCTTGATCTGTTCTGACGGGTTGCATGGAAAAGTCAGCGACGCCGACATCCTTCACATCGTAAAACAAAATATTCCTAACCCGGCCGAAGCAACAAAGGATCAGCTCACGGATGCTGTCCATGAGCTTATTCGCCAGGCAAATGAGAACGGTGGTCAGGATAATATTTCTGTCATTCTGGCAGTCGCAAAAGCTTAATCTTTCTCACGATTTATATTCCCAAATTCCCACCTGCCGCATAAAATAATCGGCATGGATAAGTACTACACCGTGATGGTGGTCCCAGAGAAACAGAAAGGGGTCCGCACCTATCGCATTCCCACCGTTCTTTTCAAGTCGCTCGCCTTTCTGCTGGTGATGTTCACCATGTTGATTGGTGTTCTCGCCTTCGATTACTGGAAAATTCTCCAGCAGGTTTACGAAAATAAGCATCTCTCAATCGAAAACCGCCAGTTGAAAGAACAGATCCAGCTTTTTCAGATGAAGATGAACACTTTGTCGGATGACTTAAAACGTATCAATACGTTTGAGAAAAAACTCCGCGTGATCACGGGTCTCGAAGATGTCACAACCAAAGGTGCGATCTACAAGCCGGAAAAAGAAGACGAAGAAAAAGAAAATTATCCGATGAAGGATCTCAATACTTCTTTGGATTTCATGATTGACGTGAACATGGAAGAGCAGCCGAAGTTTAAGGAATTGAAATCTCTTTACGACAAAAAAATCGCTGCCACTCTGGGTCTCGAGCGCTCTTATCTTCTGACTAAGCAGTGGTCTGATCTTGCGCGCCGGTCTTTTGCTCTTTCGCAGGATTATGCAAAATTTGATTACAAGTATTATCAGGTGAAAGACGTTGTTGAGAATATCGAAAAGAACATTCACGAGCTCGATCAATTTCTTCTCGATAAGGAATCATTCCTCTCCTCGACTCCGACAATTCTTCCGGCCGATGGATGGATTACATCTTATTTCGGTCAGCGTATTTCCCCGTATCTCGGAAAATTAAAAATGCATGAAGGGCTTGATGTTGGTGCTCCTTATGGAACCAAGGTGAATGCTCCTGCTGACGGAATTGTCACTTTCTCAGGCGAGAAAGCGGGATTCGGAAAGTTCGTTCAGGTTGACCACGGATATGGAATTGAAACCATCTACGCTCACAACCAGTCCCTTTTTGTAAAAGCCGGACAGAAAGTGAAACGCGGAAATCTCCTCGCTGGAGTCGGTAATACCGGTCACTCCACAGGTCCCCACCTTCACTATGAAGTCAGAGTGAACGGTATTGCTGTTGATCCCCTTTATTTCATCCTCGAGTAAGAAAAAGGTTTATATGTTTGATTCCATGATGAAGAAAATGTTCGGCACTAAACAGGATCGCGATATCAAAGCTCTCGAGCCTGTCCTGATTCAAGTCAACGCGCTTGAAGGAAAATATAAGGCGATGTCGGATGCTGAACTCCAGAATCAGACTGTTCTCTTTCGCGACAAGCTTCAGAATCAGAACATGACCGTGAATGATCTTCTTCCGGATGCTTTTGCTGTCGTGAGAGAAGCTTCTACCCGCGTTTTGAAAATGCGCCACTTCGATGTGCAGATTCTCGGCGGTTTGGTTCTTCACCAGGGAAAAATCGCCGAGATGAAAACAGGAGAAGGAAAAACCCTCACTGCTACACTCGCTCTCTATCTGAATGCTCTTGCCGGTAAAGGTGCCCACCTGGTTACCGTGAACGATTATCTCGCTGCCCGAGATTCTGAAGAGATGGGAAAACTCTATAAATGGCTTGGACTCTCTGTTGGTTGCATTCTTTCCAATATGGATGATGAAGACAGAAAAGGTGCCTACGAAGCCGACATTACCTACGGAACCAATAACGAATTTGCTTTCGATTATCTTCGCGACAACATGAAGTTTGATCTGAAAGATTACGTCCAGAGAGAGCATCACTATTGTATCGTCGATGAGGTCGATTCCATCCTGATCGATGAGGCGAGAACTCCCCTTCTTATTTCCGGACCGTCTGAAGGTGATACGCGCCTTTATGGAGTGATCAATAAGGTCATACCGCAGCTCGAGAAAGACAAGCACTACACTGTTGATGAAAAAGCAAAATCAGCTGTCCTCACTGAGGGCGGTATTATCCGAATTCAGGAAATCCTGAAAATCGGCAACCTGTACGACATCAAAAATATCGAAATCCTCCACCACGTGAACCAATCACTCCGCGCTCATACACTCTTCCACCTCGACGTGGATTATGTGGTTCGCGAGGGCAAGGTCATCATCGTGGATGAATTCACGGGTCGCCTGAAGGAAGGCTCGCGCTGGTCTGATGGACTTCACCAGGCAGTAGAGGCAAAAGAAAACGTCGACGTGCGTTCTGAAAACCAAACACTCGCTTCGATTACTTTCCAGAACTATTTCCGTCTTTATGGAAAACTCTCCGGGATGACCGGGACAGCTGATACTGAAGCTGAAGAGTTCATGAAAATTTACAATCTCGAAGTGGTCGTGATTCCAACCAATCTACCGATGGTTCGTGATGACTCTCCGGATGTGGTTTATTCTTCGAGGAAAGGAAAATACGACGCCGTCGCTAACCTCATCGAAGAATGTCACAAGAAAGGCCAGCCGGTTCTCGTGGGAACAATCTCGATTGAATCTTCCGAGATTATTTCAACCGTTCTTACCCAGAAAGGCATCAAGCACGAAGTTCTGAACGCCAAGAACCATGCTCGCGAAGCAGAAATTGTCGCGAACGCTGGTCAGACAGGCGGAGTAACGATTGCCACCAACATGGCCGGTCGTGGAACAGATATTAAACTCTCTGCTGAAACGAAGGCCGCCGGTGGTCTTTTCATCATCGGTACTGAACGTCACGAATCCCGTCGTATTGATAACCAGCTTCGTGGTCGTTCCGGTCGTCAGGGTGACCCGGGAAAATCAAAATTCTTCCTTTCTCTTGAGGATGATCTCATGCGGATCTTCGGATCTGACCGGATCAAGGGCCTCATGATTAAAATGGGAATGAAAGACGATGAGCCTATTGAGCACGCGATGATCACCAACGCCATCGCCAAGGCCCAGAAGAAAGTTGAAACACACAACTTTGATATTCGTAAGCATCTTCTCGATTTCGATAACGTCATGAATGAGCAGCGGAAAGTTATTTATAAAATCCGCCGCGATATCCTGAATGATGAGGCCAACACAGAACTCGTGACTGACTTCATTGAAGAAGTGGCGTTCAATCTCGCTGAACAGTTCCGTCCGGAAAAGAAGAACCCTTCTGTTCGCGACTACAACTGGGAAGAGATCAATAACCAGCTTCGACCGTTCTTTAATACAGAATCCATCTTCAGCCCTGAAGAAGCATCATCTAAGCACCAGGGTGACATGATGGAATACTTCAAGGCCTCTGGAACTCAAGCAATCCTGAAAAAGTTCGAAGGTCTAGATCCTCAGCAGGTGAAACTGACCTATCGTGAGGTTCTTCTCGCTACCTTCGATCAGTTCTGGAAAGACCATCTCCTCGCGATGGATCACCTGAAAGAAGGTATTAACCTCCGCTCTCACGGAGGAAAAGATCCTCTGGTTGAGTACAAGCGTGAGGCCTATACCATCTATGAGGGCATGAAGTTTGCCATCAAGCGTGCTGTGATTGAACGCATGTCCCACATCCGCCT
Source organism: Bacteriovoracaceae bacterium (assembly GCA_046593575.1). Lineage (GTDB taxonomy): Bacteria > Bdellovibrionota > Bacteriovoracia > Bacteriovoracales > Bacteriovoracaceae > Peredibacter. The sequence goes on along the minus strand of JBKJNQ010000051.1, from coordinate 26,266 downwards.
TATGACTCAGGAAGAAATCGATCAGATTCACCGAGAGCAGGAAGCGCAGTTAGATGCCCAACTCCGCGCCCACCAGGAAGCTCAGGCCGCCCAACAGATGGCAGAAGAAAAAAAAGTAATCCGTGCTACGATTAAAGTAGGACGTAATGACCCTTGTCCGTGTGGATCAGGGAAGAAGTTTAAGTCCTGTCATGGAGCTTAATGAGTAAGAAGAAGGACGATTTCACAAGTATTGAGGATCTGGGTGAGTTCGAGCATCAGGATTCGACCGCCTTCACTGACTTTACACTTGAGGATTCGACCCCTGTTGATAACCCGGAATCAAGTGATCTTTCGCTTGATTTTGGAACATCCGAAGAAGTGCTGACAGAAGTAGAAAATAAAGACGATCCTGCCTTCACTTTCCCCGATGAATTAAACGACGATAAAAAAGAAGAAAGCTCTACTGATCTTCCTCTCTTTGGTGAAGACGAGCCGATCGCCGACCTCGTCGAAGAAACGATGTTCGGGAATCAGGAACGACCTGAGAAAACCCGCAGTCTTTCTTTTGAATCACCAAATTTTGAAGAAGAAGAAAAATCAACAACTTCCACCTACACTCCCGAGTCCGTATACAAGCAACCTGAAACTTTTGAGGAAGTGAAGAAATTCGCTGAAGACTCAAACTTTACCGGCATGGGTGTAGAGGGAAATCCCTCATTCTCGGTGCTCGTAAGAAACGTCAAATTTGTCGAAGACGTGAATGACATCATTATCCTTCTGAAGGAACTTCAGCTCATGTCTGATTCCGAGGAAGAAACCAGAAAGCGCCTGACCCGCGGGCATCTTCTCGTTCCAAGAATCTCTGAGTATGCCGCCATTCTTCTGACTCATAAGATGCGCCGCTTTGATATTGATATCCAGATGGGACTCTCCGATGAGATTCATCCGCCGAAACATCACGAAGCTCCAGAAACGGGTATGGTGTCGAAGCACAGTCTTCACCAGAATCAGACGCACAATTTCCACTTCGATCACCCGAAACTTGAAATCTCCCAGGTAATTGTCAGTGCCACACCTACCCTTCAGGGCTTTCAGGTCATCCGTTATCTGGGTGTCGCGTCTGAGCATAAAACGATTCCCGCTGAACTCGTGGAAGATGAAAACAATGAAGATGTTCCAAAATTTTATCAGGAGCTAGCTCAGAAACTTCGTGCTCACGCCGTGAAAGCTCATTCCAACGCCATCGTTGGACTTAATTATCAGCTCACTCCCATTCCGCCTGAGTACGGCGGGCAGGGACACAAATATCGCCTCTCATGCACGGGAAATCTCGTCTGGGTCAATAAGCTATGAAAGAATTTGACGTCATTATTGTCGGAGGAGGCATCAATGGATGCGGTCTTCTCCGGGATCTCGCTTTGAACGGAGTGAAAACTCTCCTCATTGAAAAAGGCGACTACTCTTCGCAAACTTCGGAAGGCTCTTCCAAGATGCTTCACGGTGGAGTCCGCTATCTCGAGAATTTTGACTTCGCTCTGGTTCAGGAAGCACTCGAAGAAAAAAATCTGTGGCTGAAACTCGCTCCCCACGTTTGTTTTGAACGTGAGTTCTATGTTCCACTTTATAATTTTTCAAAGTATCGCCCATGGATGCTGGGTATTGGTCTGTTCCTCTATGATTTCCTTTCTCACTTTCAGAATAAGCCTTTTGCCATTTTGAATAAGGAAAAAGTCCTGAAGGAAGTTCCCTCACTTGAGCACAAGGGTCTTCTTGGTGCCGGAAAATATTTTGACGGAATCGTCGACGATGCCAAACTCACTCTCGAATGTCTCTACGATGCTCTTCTTGAACCTGGCATGGAAGCTCTCTCCTATCATGAAGTTTTAAAAGTTAATGAAAATGTCGTTCAGTATAAAAATCGCCTGACCGGTGAAATGACTTCTGTCCGGGGAAAGATCATTGTTTATACAACGGGCCCCTTTACGGACAAGCTTCTTCCGAAACTCGGCATTCCGTGGACGCCAAAACTCGTTCCTTCCAAGGGCATTCACCTTTGGCTGAAACCTGGCACCATCAAGGCCAGCGGATCCGTAGTTCTTACGACAAGAGATAATCGCGTTGTTTTTGTGATTCCCCAGAGAGACGCTGTTCTCGTCGGAACAACCGAAACTCCTGTCGATCAGGACGTTTTTGATATCAAGGCGACCGATGGCGAAATTAAATATCTCATCGGTATTCTCAAAGAATATTTCCCTAATTCCGAGATCAACGAATCCACCATCATCTCAACATATGCAGCAGTCCGGCCTCTCGTAAGAGAAGAAGGATCGAACGAATCCTTAGGAAAAGTTTCGCGCTTCCATAAGATTTTCCGCCCCAATGCTCACAGCTACGTCATGCTTGGTGGAAAATACACTACGTTCAGAAGAATGTGCCAGGAGCTCGCGGGAGAAATTGTTCCGAGACTTGGAAAGATTTATAATCCGAATCATACGCTGAATCCCCTCCGTCAGAAATCTCTTGTTCCTACATTTGGCGAGAAGCCCTTAATGACGAAAGATCTTCTGAAAAAAATTATTGTAAGGGAAAAAGTTTCGACGTTTGAGGATCTCGTGAAAAGAAGACTTTCACTTCTTGAGAACGTAGATGAAATGAAGACCGTGATGGGTGTGCCGGTAGCGGAAGTCCGTCAGCTTTTTTCTTAAGGCAGCTCCAGCTTGATCGTTTCAGAACCCGACTGATAAAAATATTCAGTTTCCGGGCGAATATACATATCGGCCTCTACCACCCAGCGTTTTCGTGATAGATCAAGCCTTGCTTCATGATCTGAAAATCCTTCACCAACTTCCCGGTCGCGAGAAAACCATTCAAGAATCGGAATGGCAGGATTTTTATAAAGAGTCAGGTAGACTTTATTTTCTCTCAGATACGTCCGGAGCATAAAGGGATTGGTGCCACTATCGGTGACGTGATCAAAAGTAAGCTCGAGAGAAGCAAAGGGTCGCTCCAGCCTCGCTCCCCGAAGTTCTTTCCAGCGGTAGCTTGTCCAGCTCATCTCAAAAGAAATCAATCGAAGAATCAGCCAGAGTAATGGGAAGATCATCAGGAAAGAACAAACACGAATTCCTTTCTCCATCGCGACAATTTCTTTCTGCGTGGTTTTCATCCCAAGAAGAAGCTGTGAAATCCGGGGATCATCTTTATCTACGATTATAGGTACGGATTTACCTGCATATCCCGACCAGATATTTTTGAAATTCTCCGTTGGGACATTTTTATTTCCAAAAAGAGCTATGACCTCAAATCCATTTGCCTCTTCCACACGTCTAGCAGGCGAAGACCAGCTATTCTCATAACTATGATCTCCGTATCTGTAACGGTAGTGAAATTCCGGGAGCCAGCATTCTTTAGCGTGGTACCCACCGCCTTCTGAGGCAGAGATGGCATGAGGGACGACTTTTTTGATAAATCGTACTTCCTGAATATGGGCCAGTTCGGTCGGGTGTACGCGGTCCTCATCGCTCTCAAGATTTTTCAGGCGAGGGATCTGAATCAAGCTACCAATAATTCCGAGAATGAACGCGAAAAAGAGAAAGAGGCTGACAACATTCTGTGAGCAGAAATCCAGATAATGTTCCAAGGAACCTCATTTATCGGCAATCAAAACCGGTAAGAAATCCCCATCATAAATCTTGGCCCCGCCACACGACGGTCAAAGCTCCGGTCATCTTCATCACGCTTGAATTTCTCATCTCTCACATAGTAATCGATGATCGCGCGCGCTCCGAAGCCTTCCTTCGTGTAGTATTTGTAACCAAACCCAAGTGAAAATCCTTGAGTCGATCCATTCGCCGAACGGTCTTCATCATTTGGTCTGGTGAAACCTGAACTCTGCTGAGAGCGAACAGAACCGATATTGATCGAGAGATTTAAGAAAGGGATGAAATGATAAGTCGCACTCGGCATGGTGCCAGGGTGCCAGTTTGTTCCGACCGAAAATTCTGTCACGTCATTGGTTGATGAGTATCCGTTATATGATTGAGCATTTGTTCTCATGAGACTGAGACTTCCCAGAAGTGAAAACCGCGAATACCACTCGCGCTCACGGCGGGAATAAATTTCTCCCCCGAATCCAATATGGTGAGACGACTGACTATTAGAAAACTTTTTATCGTCTGCATCGGCCTTGGTAACCGCCGACAATCCGGAAATATTGAGAAACGAGAATACTTCCATATTTCTTTCTACAATTGTGATGTCCTCAAGACCGCGAAGATCACCATCACTGATAGTATCTTCAGCAGTTGTCACAACATCCTGAGCACCCTCGGCGAGTGGAATTCCCACCGCCTGCGGATCAGAGGGAAGCTTCGTCGGCGTATCTTCCTGAACGAGGGCCTGAGTATCATCTTTTGTAATTTTAACCGGCGGAGTGATCTTGATCGTCATGACGGAATCATTCACGATGAAATCTGCGTTCACGAGACGGTAAACAGACCAGACTGAACGGGTTGGTGCCACTTTAATACAAACGGCGCGGGCAACAATTCCTGCGGTAACGATGAATCTGGCGTGATCCCCTTCTACGAGTCCGTCTTCAGTCCCACGATTAATCATGAGGGTCTTCCGCGACTCGGAACTTTTGAGGATTCTGATTGTGAGTTTCTCATCCACTTCAAGTGCAAATGCACTAAGTGAAAAGATAAAAACTAAAAGGACGACAGAAACTTTCATCATTCTTCCTTAAAATGAATAGACCAGCGCAACTCCGGTCCGCGCTTCCACGAGATTCGTCCGATCCGGAAGCCTCGATCCGTAACGGCTGAATTGATATCTCTCTAACTGTAATGTTTCCACGCTTGTAGCAATACGTAAACCGACTCCACTACGGAAGTTGTAACGTAATCCAGCCTGAAGGCCCGCTATCGATGTGAGAGTATAGTTTCCGCGGGAATTCTCCGTCGGCATGCTAACTTCGGCACTCCCGCGACGGGCCTGAATCCCCAGGAAAACAACCGGCACTTCCACCATATAAGGTGCATAGAGTGGATACCATCTTGCCCCTACCGCCAATGATTTTTCATTCACGTCAGCGTTCTGGCCTTTATTCTGAAAAGCGTTGTTCGAAATTCTTCCTGAAGCAAACAGTGTGAAGCGCTCGAGCTGTGGGTGCTTCACGAAAGGAATGAGCTCGTAGGCAAACTCAAAACTCTGCCGGCTTCCTCTGTGATAAGGATCGGACTTTGTCTGGGAATCGTTCAGATAAAATCCATAATCAAAGGAAACGTTATTCTTATTAGGCTTAGAAATCACATAATCCCGACGGTCTTTTTCCTGAAGTACTGAAACGTTTGTAAGTGTCTGGCGCAATTCCTCGTCAGAGAAATCTTCCGACCAGGTGTCACCTTTTTCTAAGATCTTCCGGTAGAGCTTTGCATCTTCTGTGGCACGCGCCGATTGTTCGCGCAGAAAACTTTTATATTCGGTCTCAAAGTTGGAGTTCTTGCGGAAGGTACCGTTAAACTCATCTTTCATCTGCTCATCATAGAAGCGGTCGTAGCTGAAATCCGGCTCATTTACTTTACGCAGATATCCGGTCACAAGCTTTTCAAACGTCGCAAGTCTCAATTGTCTTTGATAATCTCTGCGGTTCGGGCTCTTGTAGAGAGCAGTTCTATACTTCTGCCCTTTGACGTCTTCCCAGTCTTCCATATCAATCAGATCACCCTCATCATTATAAAGAGGAGTCTGCTCGTGCGTGATATCTGAAGTGTCGTATTTATTTTTTAGCTTTCCCAGGCGATCGCGATCATCAGTCATGACATTTGTCGCTGTCTCCGTGCGCTTATCCTTCGGACCCACCACAGTGATTCTTCCGAGCCTCGGATCTCGTCTGCCTTTGAGCATTTCTGTTTCAGTCAGAAGAAGGAACGCCTGCCCTTTTACTAAAAGTTCAGCGTCGTAGGCCCTGTAAACAATCCACACCGAGGAGTCCGGATTGATTTTGATGTTTCTTGCTTTCGCGACGGGAACAATTCTCAGGTCGCGTGAATCGAGACTGCGGATTTCTTTCACGATGACAGCGTAATCACCTTCGCGAACTCCGTCGTGAATACCGAGATTGAAGAGGATCGTCTGACCGGTCTTGGAGAGATTTAAAAGCCTCGCCTCATTCAAGGCGAAAACGTTGCTGACCAGGAGCATCAGGCATGCACTGAGAAGGACCTTGATCAAAGAAAGGGCTCCCATTTAGATAAGTCTTTAAAATATTGTGACATCGAAACAACGGCATGAAAACACTCAATTTATATGGACCGTCATAGGACCACTCTTCCGAGTAAGTCCTTGATTAAGCGTTCCATAAATCTTATAACTAACACACACAAAGGACACCTCTCATGAAACGCCACAGACGCGAGAAGATCACATACAACTACACTTGTTCACTGACTGGTGAAGAATTTGTGATGACTGGTAAAGCAAAAGAACCGAAAGAACTTCTTTCTGTGAAAGCTTTTTACGATATGAATCCGGACAATGATGATCGTCCTGCCATCATCAAAAAACGTCTCGGACTCCCAGCAACTCCTGAAGAAAAACACTAATGGAAAAACGTAAGGTCATCATTATCGGTACGGGTCCTGCGGGACTCACTGCTGCTATTTATGCTGCCCGCGCCGATCTCAAGCCTCTCGTTATGGAAGGGCATGAGCCAGGCGGACAACTCACACTCACGACGGAAGTGGAAAATTTTCCGGGCTTCGAGCACGGAGTGATGGGCCCCGAACTCATGGGCACAATGAAAAAACAGGCCGCTCGCTTCAATGCTGAGTTCCTCCCTGTCATGTGCACGGATGTCGATTTAAAAAAGCGTCCCTTCACCGTGACAGCTTCCAATGGTCAAACCTACCTCGCCGACACCGTCATTCTCTCAACCGGAGCATCGGCCAAGTGGCTCGGTCTTCCGAATGAAAAAGAACTTACTGGTCGCGGAGTTTCGACTTGTGCGACTTGCGATGGTTTCTTTTACCGAGATAAAATCGTTCACGTTGTGGGCGGTGGTGATACCGCGATGGAAGACGCTACGTTCATTACAAAATTTGCGAAAAAAGTTTATCTCGTTCATAGAAAAGATTCACTTCGCGCTTCCAAGCCGATGCAGGATCGCGCCTTTAAAAATCCGAAGATTGAATTTCTTTGGGATTCAGTTGTCACAGAAATCAAGGCGAACGAAGGTGGAGTCAACGGTCTCGTGGTGGAAAATCTCAAGACCGGAAAAAAAGAAGATCGCGTAACTGACGGTCTCTTCTATGCCATCGGACACACGCCTAATACGTCCTTCCTGAAGGGCCAGATTGATCTCGATGAGCACGGATTCATCAAGACAAAGAACGGACCTGAAACAAATATCCCGGGTGTTTTTGCCTGTGGAGATGTTCAGGATTCTTATTACCGTCAGGCGATTACAGCTGCCGGTTCAGGTTGCCAGGCCGCCATCAAAGCGGAACGTTTCCTCGAGGGACACTAGATCTCTATGCAGGATCTTCCCCCACCGGTTCCAAAACAGGCCCGCTTCCTCGCGTACTATCAGAAACATGAAGTAGCGGTTTCTGCTTCCGTCTTTTTTGGCGGATTCATTTTCGACCTTCTGACTCTTGGACGTGTTGATGATCTTTTTAATCTCATTCAGCAGGCGATTTATCTGATCATTCTTGGCACACTCCTCGTGGCCGAAATTAAGATCAAAATGGGAACTCTCACTCTCAGCGGGAAACCAGCAAAGTTCTGGCAATATCACGATCTGATCGTTCACTTTATTTTCGGATCCCTTCTTTCAGTTTACACCATTTTTTACTACACCTCGGCTTCGGCAATCACGGGGATTCTCTTCATCCTTCTCATTGCCGGTCTCATGTGTGCCAATGAGTTTCCGCAATTTCAGAAGCTCGGTCTTCCGGTCCGTGTGATTCTGTATGCAATCTGCACTCTTTCGTATTTCTCCTTCTTTTTCCCGATCCTCATGGGTCACGTGGGATGGCTTCCTTTCTGGCTGGGAATATTATCTTCGGTAGCGGTCTTTACCGTGATCGGGAAAATTAATTTTAAGGGCGAGCGCTCCCCCATCCTCGAAAAACAAGTTCTTCATCCGGCGGTCGCCATTCATCTCCTTTTTCTTGTAGGCTATTATTTTTCTCTTATCCCGCCCGTTCCGGTCGCCGTGAAAAAAATTGGCGTCTATTATGATGTCCAGAAAGTAGAAGATAAATATCTCGGAAGTCATCTGAGGCCCTGGTACAAGTTCTGGCAGAAGGGATCTCAGGATTTTCTGGTCCGGCCCGGAGACAAGCTCACAGTCCTCGCGTCCATATTTTCCCCTTCAAATTTTCACGATAAAGTAATCCTCCGCTGGTATCACGATGATCCCAAGGTCGGGTGGCGGCTTGAGGACTCTATTCCGCTCTCTATTCTGGGAGGACGGGACGAAGGCTTCAGGGGCTACGGGACCAAGCAATTCTATGGTCTTGGGGATTGGAAAGTCATCGTTGAGACCTCAGATGGACGGGAAGTCGGTCGGGTGACCTTTGAAATTACACCCGATGAATCTCTCGATGTTAGAGAATTCAAGAACGATGTTTTCTAGCATTTTTGTCCACTTTATTTTCTTCTTTGCAAAGCATCCAAAAATTTGAAAAAATGATCAGGAGAAGGTTTTCTGCTTAAGGATTAGGCGGAAAAAATTAATGCCAGTAAAAAACCAGGGAAGGTTTCATGCAGACATTGTTTAACTACACTACGCTTTCTACCCGGCTCGAAAAGTCGACGAGAACTTTGTTCGTCACTTTGAATCGCCCGGACTGGAACAATGCCTTCCGCCTCGAGATGCTCTTCGAACTCGAAAGCTTACTCGCTTGGTGTACGTCTCGCGTAGAGATCAACACCATCTTTTTTGATTCTTCTTCCCCAAGTTTTTCTACCGGTCTTGAGCTTGATTCCCTTTCCGGGTTATCCGCAAACTCTCTTGATAAAATAAATACCAAGCTTCAGAAAATAATTTTCTCACTCATGCAGCTTCCACAAACTGTCGTGATGGATCTCGGTGCTGGATGCGAAACTCTCGGATCTGAATTTGCTCTCGGAGCAGATATTCGTATCGCTGCTTCCGGAACCAAGATCAGTTTCAATCACTGTCAGTTTGGACTCGTCCCTGCTGCTGGCGGAATGAGCATGCTGTCTGCTCTGGTTCCTCCGTCATTTGCCCGCTCATGGGTTCTGACTGGAAATAAAATTGATGAAGCGTCTCTCGTGAACTCTGGGTTTCTCAAGTGTACGTACGACCCTTCTGCCCGCTCAGAAACAATCCGGGACATTCTCGCGAATATCGCCAAAGTCGCTCCGGTTCAGCGCATTCAGGCGAAGCTTGGACTCTTTGAAGCTCTTCGTGTTCAGTTTGAAAATGGGATTGTCATGGACCGCAAGGTTGCTAAGGCAAGCATGGTTTCAGAAGACTGGAGAACCAAAAAGCCTGAGGCCAAAGAGTTCGACTTCATGCCAGCGAAGTCTCTCTCGTATGCTGTGAAGCTTTCCCTCATCAAATCGGAAGAAGCTCCAGGTAAGTTCGAACACTAAATAGCTTAATGGATTTCTTTCCCTGAATCTTTTCCCCCTTCCGTCTGGTGGGCGAGGATATATCTTACTTTGTGATCGCCCTTCAAAATGCGCTGGAGATCCAGATCGCCGGTGAATTCTGGAAATCCCGGTACGAAATGCTGAATTTCGGTCTCAGGTCTATCAGAGAGCGAAGTCACTAGCCGCAGAAGCTCCGTCCCCTCTTTTTCATGAAGACCTTTTCCCATTCTCAGAATATCGGTTCCGTCTTCGTAAATCGCAAGTATCCCGGCCGTACCCGGTGGATGCGCTTTTACTGTCGCCCGCAAAATATTCAGAAAGCAGTTCGCCTCATCTCTATTTCCACAGAGTAGTGAGCGTGAGAAATCTTCGTTCACTTCTTTCTGAATCGACTTAATCCGCGCCACATCTTCAAACTGGAAGATTGAGATCCTGTTTCTAAGAGGAGCAAAACGATAAATTTTTCCGATAACAAATTGAAAGGGTGGAGTTGAGTACAACACACGAAACGGGCCCGAAAGATGCCCAAAGCGGTAATTAAACGCATTCTCTTTCTTCACTCCCGACCGGAAGGTATACCCCAGATTCAGAAGCATAATGACCGACAGAGAAAAAATGAAATGAGTCCTGAGTTTCCGGATCACTGACCACTTTCCCGGAAGCTTGTCGAAGTACGCAGGAATGAGAAGAATGGAGCAGGCCACGATCGCAACAGTCTGGAAGAGAAATGACTCTTCGAAAATTCCTGCAAAGAGAGAGAGGAAGAAAAAAATAAGCCCGAAAGGAATTGAGATCAAAAGATGTTTCATGAACGCAGTTTAAACGGAAAAGTTACATGGGACTGCCTCTGGAATAATTTCCGTTGGTTGGAGAATCTGAATTAAAATTAGCGCCTAGGGAAGTTGGCAAATCCCCTTTTTAAGTGAGTTCTTTAATTTCAAACTCACTGAAGACTTTGCGAACTTCAGAAATTGATAGCTTTTCACTGTAGCCCAAAAGAAATCCACCGCCGCCGGCACCACAAAGCTTCAGCACATAATCGCCCGATTCGATTCCACGAGTCCAGGCCCCGCGCATCTGTGTGGGAATCATCTCAGGAAAAAAATCCCACTGAAATTTTGAGATGTGCCAGAGGTGATGTGAGAGAGACTGTTTCTCGCCGGAGATCATCGCCTCGACAGCAAAGTTTACATCTCTTGAAAGAACATCCGCACAGCCCTTCTTAAATTCAGGATCCTTCATCTTTTCCTGATAGATCGCCACCAGTGGACCCGTTTGGCGGGGCTTTCCGGTATTCACCAGAAAAAAACCTGAGAGATTGATTTTCGTTTCAAGGACAGTCACATCCGAGAAACTTCTAATGAGAAGAGGTTTCTGGATGAGTGAAACGTAAGGGTCAAGACCCGAGCTGGAACCATGGAAATAGGACTCAAGACTCGCAAGAACGGCCTTTGTTTCAAGCCCTGCTTTTTTATGAAAGGCGTAGCGCTCAAAGATCGCTGCAATAAGAGCTCCCGAGCTTCCGAGGCCGAACCCCTGAGGAATGGTAGAATCAAACCAAAGACCTTTTTCGAAATCAGCTTCCAGTTTTTGACGATCAATATAGATGCCCGAATCAAATGAGAGAAAGCCGTGAAGGCTTTTTCTCGACATCTTTCGCTCAGCAGATTCATTTTCCTCAAAAGAAAATTTTCCCTGTAGTTCAGGATACGGAAGTGCCAGCGCACGCGAACCATTCAGAATCGTATACTCACCAAGAAGAAGGACCTTTGCAGGAAAATTCAGCATGGAGTAGGTCCCTCGCCTCTCTGGTCTCTGATGATCTTCTCAGAGAGGGGTCCAAGCTCATGCTCAATGAACGTTTCAATTTTCCTCGCACCCTCTTCCGGATAGATGAGATGAAGATTAGGTCCCGCATCGAGCGTAAAATAAACCGGAAGTCCGGATTCACGGCGAAAGTCCCGCACGAGTTCAATCGCCATCAGGGACTGAGGTTTTAAAAGGGTAAAAGAATCCGGAGCAGTCATCATCATGGCATGAAGTGAGAATGCTTCAGACTCTGTGATTCTACCTACCTCGTGCATGTCTCCACTCGTAAGAGCAGAACGAATTTTTACGAAATTATTTTTTGCCTGAGAGAAGCGTGCTTCTTTAAAAGCATGCTCACTCATCCGTTCATGTCCCTTCGTACTCGTGACACTTTTTTCTGCAGATGAAACGACCACGATCGTATCGTGAAGATGCGCCAGATCCCTGTGGACTTCAATGGGAGAAGCAAAAAGATCTGATTCATCTCCCCACGTTGTAAAACCTCCGAAGACCGAGCGACAGGCACTCCCTGAGGCGAGGCGCGCGATATAGCTGGCGCGCTTAAAGAACTGCTCGTCCATCGTTGGCTGGATATAGTCCATGAGGCAAAGTGCAATTGCAGACAGCCCTGAAGCTGATGAAGCAATACCTGCCCCGTGAGGAAAGGTATTTTTTGTCTCGATATCTAAGGAAAGACCATCCAGCCAGGGAAGCTCAGTTGAGAGTGAATGAAGAAAATTTCTGATTTTTTCCGCGAATTGTTCCTGGGGCTTACCAGCGAGTGAAATTTTCACATCAAGTTTCGCTGCCGGACGGAATTGTATTTTTGTTTCCGTGAAACATTCTTTAAGAGTCATGGAAAGAGAGGGATTGGCCGGAAGCTGATGGCCTTTCTTCCCCCAGTATTTTACTAAGGCAATATTCGCGGGCGAGCGCCATGAGCAAACCGCATCTCTCGGCTCGAATGATGAAAAGGGTTCTAAGAGTTTCATGTGCGGACGATTTCTCCGAATGGAATCAGAGTCGAAAGACCTTTGTTTTCAAAATACTCGCGGGTCTCAGAAGGTGATCTCTCAGAGGTCACCAGAGCAAAGTCGCCGCCCCAGGCACCGAGAGATTTCACTTCACCCCAGAAGTCACTGAAGCTCTTGTCTTTAATTTTCTGAAAGCCCAAAGCTTTAGCGATAACATCCTCGTGAGTGCGGATGATCTTATTGAAAGTCCCGATTTCTCCCGCGGTCATCATTTCGCGCGTGAGCATGGAAAGGTCAGAGATGACCTGCTCTTTTCCGGGAATCATTCTTTCTTTGTATTTCAGAACTTCACTGGCAGAGTTTTGCTTCTGGCCTAGATAAAGGAAGTAGAGATTGTCTTTAAAAGACGGATTAAAGGAAGCTGATTCCCATTGTGGCTTTCCTTCATTCTTAATGTAAATGATCGGCCCCATCGCCTGAGCACAGGCAATGTCATAACCCGAGCCACCGATGGTTTTTTTCAGAAGTTCAAACGGACTCACATACGCCCATTGAGCAATGTTATAGATAAATGTTGAGCTTGATCCAAGCCCCCATTCAAGCGGGAACTCAATTTTCGTTTCAACAAAAACATCCACGTCATCTCTTAGGAAATGCGGATTCTGAGCACGGCAAGCATTGAGGACATCAGAAAGGACAGACTGAGTAGGATTATTTTCCTGAAGCTTAATGGGCTGAAAATGCCAGAACTCATAGTCCGATTCAAACCACAGTTTCCCGGAATGATCGAAACTCTTCCAGTTCAGTGTGGGTTGATAGGAAGGGCGATACTTCACTTTCATGCTTTGACCCACCGTCGTTGGAAGTGCCAGTGCCTGGGCACCATCCATGACGAAGTACTCCCCTGAGAGGAGAAGCTTACCGTGACCGTAATAGTGCTGTTCTGAAGACATGTTCAATTTCCTTCGCGGTTCAAATATTGGCGGACCGCCTGAAACGAGACAACCTTATCAGTGAAAAACTGCTTACCGTTTTCGATCTCTTCCGGAGTGGCATTGAGCTGATTCATGATGTTCAAAAGATGAAGCTTCATGTGTCCGCGCTGAATCCCGGTTGTAACCAGAGATTTCACCGCAGAAAAATTCTGCGCGAGTCCAGTTGCGGCCGTGATCTCCATCAGTTCTTTCGCCGATGGATGATTCAGGATCGCAAGAGAAGTTTTTGCCAGCGGATGAAGAGAAGTGAGACCTCCGACTGTTCCGACAGCAAGCGGAATTCTCAGCGTAAATTTAAAGATATCATTTTCAAGCGAGACGCTTGAAAGAGAGCGGTACTGTCCGGATCTGGCGGCATAAGCGTGGGCACAGGCCTCAACAGCACGAAAATCATTTCCAGTAGCAAGAACCACGGCATCGATACCGTTCATGATGCCCTTGTTATGAGTCACAGCACGGTTCGGATCAACTTCAGCTATCCGCACTGCCGTAGCAAATTTCTCAGCAAACTGGCGAGCCGTCATATCATTAGGGAAACTCCCAAGGTCCTCGATCGGACATTCAACAGAACACTCAACTACACACTCAGGTGTGTAGTTAGAGAGAATGCACATGATGACGTGAACTTCTTTCTCAGTTTGAGAGAAACGATTATCCTGCATGATTTTCAACTTCAGAGTCTGTGCCATCTCTTCAAGAATCGAATTGATGAAATTAGCACCCATGGCATCACAGGTTTCGCACTGAAGCTTTAATTGCCAGTAGTTCTCAATCTTATCTGTGCAGTCAATGAGTTCAAAATCCACAATCCCGCCGCCACGTTTTTCCATGTTCGTCGTGAGGGTTGCAACCGATGTGAGAATCTCTTCCTTGCGGTCCAGGAAAAAAGAAAGAAGTTTTGCTTTCTCTCCCTGCCACTGAAAATGAACCTGACCGATTTTTTTTGTGGCAACAACTGTCGCACGAAATCCCCCGCGCTCCAGCCAGAATTTCGCTCCTAAAGAGGCAGCGGCAACAACGGATGATTCTTCAATCACCATCGGCACTGACTGAATTTTTCCGTTCACGAGAAAGTTCGGCGCAATTCCGAAAGGAAGATCAAAATTCGTGAGGGTATTTTCAGAAAACTCATCAAACCGCTTTTGTGTTTTCTCGTCCGGATGCCAGAATGAAATCATTTCCGTCACGAGTTTTTTCGCCTCAGGACCTAGCTGATCAGCAAGCCAGGCAATCTTCTGAGTCTTCGTCATCTTGGAGAAACCGGATACAGTTTTCACCCTTCCCCCTTCACAGAAAGTAGGCCCCGAGCAGTCAGGAGGGCCTCTCTCATATTTAAGAAATATTTCTCGAGTGTTTCAAAGCTCTCCATCGCAGGACCAAGGAATGGGGAGGCCATGCCGATCAGCGCGGGAGACTTGAGTTTCATCTTAAGTTCGTAACCATCAAGGACATTCTTGATTCCACCAGAAATGATAAATTCTTTTTTTCCAACCGGAAGCGCATTCAAGACTGCCACCATTTCGTGGGCAGTGTGACCAACGTGAATGAAAGGATCTTTTACCCCTGTATCGCGGGCGCGAAGGCTTTCTAGTTTCGTGAAATTCGTTCCACCGTAAGCACCAAACTCAATTCCGTGGAGTGGGAGTGAAAGGAGTGCCTTGAGACTTTTTGGTCCTAAACCCTGACCGACTTCTTTCACAAGAACAGGATAAGAAACGTCATCCAGAAAACGCTTCAGAGTTTCAAGAGGAGAAATCTTATAACGATCGCCTTCGGGCTGCAGCCACTCCTGAAGTGGATTCAGGTGAATCATGAGACCAGTTGCTTCCGTTTTTTTCACAAGTTCATGAATGAGAGAAGTTTTTCCTGAAAGAATGCATTCTTCCACCTGCGCAATACCAAGGTTCGCCAAAAGTGGCTGATCGCCCATAAATGAGCGGACAGTGAATTCTGAAAGTCTAGCGTCTGTTTGAAGAAGCGGACGACAGGAACCAAGACCCATGCCGAGTTTATACTTCCCGGCCAGCGTGCTGAGATTTTTATTGATGAAAGCGGCCTTCTCAGTTCCGCCGGTCATGCTGGAAATCCACAAAGGATAATCCAAAGTGTGAGAAAGAAATTCGGTGGGCCATTTTTGATTCTGATCAGGATGAGAAAAAAACAGAGGCTCGTAATCGAAACGAGAGTCGATTCCGTCGCCTGACGTTTGCGAAAGCGGAGCGAGCTCGATGTGAGAGCCTTTCCGTTCCGCTAACTCTGCAGAATGAGAGACATTTATACGTGTTTCCATATAGACTTCATGTACCAAATCTTCTCACACTTAGTCATGATTTTTCGCCTGTCGAAGAAGAGTTTACACTGCTGAAATTACTAGTGTTTAAGGACTTGCAGAAGGTCCGATGACCAGAACGAATTCCCTCTTCTCGGAATCCCTGACCATGCTTGATATTCTGTCGGCCTTTCCGCGGCGAAGTTCTTCAGACGGACTTCCGAGATCAAGGGCGAGAAAGACCTCGCGTTTGCCTTCAAGAGCTGCGAGTTCTTCGAGGATTTTTTTCAGGCGATAAGGAGTTTCCATCCAGATCAAAGTTTCGGGGCGCTTCAATTCTTTTTTCATCCACTGCGTGCGTTCGGGTTCTTTCACCGGAACAAATCCGGAGAAAACAAATGTGTCGTGAGAAAATCCTGACAGAGAAACTGACAGGGCAATGGAGTTCGGAAATGGTGTGGAAGTAACTTTGATTCCCTGCTTGTGACAGGCATCGACCAGGTTCTGTCCCGGATCACAAAAGGCCGGAAGGCCACAATCACTCAAGAGATAAACATCCATACCGGCCTTGAGCTTTTTTAAAACTTCCGGCAATTCATTTTTTTGGGTGTGCTCATTGAAGAGAACAAAACGCTCGATCGCCTCACGGGGAAGTCCCCATTTGAGCCAGCGTTGCCGTGCGACCTTGTGTTCTTCCACCAAGAGCAGAGTGTTTTCTTTGAGACCATTTTCCAGAAGAATTTTAAGCGCCACAGTTTCAAGCGGCAGATCGTCCTGGAGTGGAGTGGGAATGAGTGTGAGACTCATCCTTCATCCAGAGAAAGGAAAAGCTCCGGACGGTGAAAATCCGGTTTGTCTTCGGGATTTGGTTCAAGCGCATAGAACTCGCGCTGACCTTCGAGAAGGCACGAGTAAAATCCTCCGTAGAGATGCTCGCCCTTAAGTTCTGCTGGAAGAGTAATTTCCATGTGCGCCGTCCAGACTTTATGATCAAGAGTGACTTCGCCGGAGAAAATAAGATCGGCAGCAGGCGGATGAAAAACTTTTCTGGGTTCAACGATAAGAAGGGCGAAAGGCTGATTCATGGGAGAGACCTGAATCTCGAGATAAGGAGCACGCAGATCATCCGGTGTCTGGCGGAGCTGGAGGAATGCTTCAACAACATCCTTGTTCCAGAGACCCCAATTTTTGTTCCAGTCTGCACCAAAAGATTCATCGACTACCCAGGGAGTCGCACTCCTCTTAGTCACGGTGAAATCAATAGAAACAGTTCTTCCGGTTCGTACCCAGCTGACTTTGACCCCATGATAAGAGGTTCCTGTTCCATGTTTTTTAAGAAAGGCCTGCATGGTAAAAGGATACACTTTGCGGTAAAACTCCGCCATGGAAAATCTCCGGCTATTCCTTATCATTCCACCCGGGCTTGAAGACCTTGCTCTTCGCGAGCTTCTGGAAAAATTGCCGGAAGTATCCCGCACCGTTATGAAAGGTGGAATTGAAGTTGAGGCGGACCTCGACTGGATGGTGAAGGCGCATCTCCTCCTGAAAATACCTGTCCGGATTCTTTTAAGGATCTCGGAATCAAAAGTTAGAGATTTTCCCAAGCTCCATCAGAAAATTGTAAAATTTCCCTGGAAAGATTACCTCTCTCATCCGGAACCTCAATGGGAAATTACCTGTCGTAAAAGTCGCCTGATGCATACCGGTCGTATAGAAGAAACAATTCAAAAAGCACTGGTTGAGGCGATGATCAAGCAGCCCCTCTCTCAGGACTGGAAAAAGAAAAATTACTCTCCTCAGACTTTTTACGTCCGCTTTGAAGATGATATGATGACCTTGTCTCTTGATCTCTCGGGTGAGCCTCTTTATAAAAGAAACCTCCAGGTGATTAAGGGTGAAGCTCCCCTTCGCGAAAATTATGCAGCCGCTCTTCTTTATGAACTTTTCGACGGTGTAGAAGAAGAGAAATCTCTGGCAGATCCGATGTGCGGTTCAGGGACATTTCTTCTTGAAGCCGCGACCTTTCATCTGCCTCTGCATGAAAGAAAATTTTCATTTGAAGAGGCCCCGTTCTTTAAGGGTAAACTCGTCAGGCTCCCTCCGCCCACGAAGCCACTTCCCATCAAGTCACTTTCAGGAATTGAAATTCAGGAAGAGATTTACTCAAAGACCGTTAAGCCGCTTAAGAAATTTGATATCCTGGTAAAAAACGCCGATTCGCTGGTGGAAAGTATCACGGCAGATTTTATGATCTGTAATCCTCCATACGGTGAGAGAATTCAGATTTCCGGAAAGCGCGGAACATTTCTCAAAACAGCACTCCAAAAGTTTCTCGAAGATGGTCCGGAACAATTCGGATGGCTCATTCCCTCCGACATGGAAGATCTTGTCCCGAAGGTGGAAAATTATAAATTGAAATCTAAGCGACGTTTCAGGAATGGTGGAATGGCGGTTACTTTCCTGGTCTGGAAGAAATCTTAGACTTCTGAAGGACTCAGAAAAACCTGCGACTTCACCCACACGCCATCGATAAAGGGAATGACAGCGAGATCATCTTGCTGAATCGCAGTCTGAGGAGTGAGATTGACATCTTTCAGGGAATGAATGACGCCTTCGAAGATAGCACCCTTCGGATGCACAATCCGGAACTTATCCCCTACTTTTATTCCTCTCACATTTTTTACAAGAATCGCCAGATGCGAACCCTTCTGGGCCTCAAGAATCTCACCGAGGTAATCACCGCTTCTGTTCTGCAGACGAACATTTTTAAGTTTCGGAAAAAGCACATCGGATTTATTCACATGGTAAAATCCGCGCATCACTTCCTGGGGATACTCCTCCCGGAAACTCTCGAACATTTTTTCGCGTTTTGCGACCTTCACTGCTTCCGGGAAAAAACTTTTCTCATGAAAACGCTGATCGATCCTGAGCCATGACAGACCTAAAGACGTCAGATCCGAGGCATAATCCAGCAGGCAGAATTCTTTGATGTGAAACATGAAAGTGCCGTGACGATTTTCTAAAACCGGAAATCCTTTATGGGGAGATTCTTCACTTTCTCCCAGAGCGTGGATATCTTCATTCACCGCTTCTCTATCCGGAGATAGTGGCGAGAGAAGAGAGCGCGGAGAATAAAACAGCAGAATTCTGCCAAGACCAAGCAGCTCAGCCGGCACCGGCAGTTTCTGGCAATATTCCTGGATCGAATCCCGGGAAAGTTCAATCGAAAGGATGATTCGTTCGATCCTTCCCAATCCGGCCTCACACCATCCGAGCAGTGCTTCAATATTGTGATTACCATTTTCCGCAATAAACTGGAGTGGCTTCTTTGTATGATGAAGGGCCCAGTGATACGCACCAGGATCCTGGACCCGGATGGCATCGACCACATCAAGATACGGAGAAATGCTTTCAGTTACTTTCCTGAAACTCTCCTCGGTCATGAGGATGTCCCACTCAAAAATTATCCGTAGCCCGAGCTCGCGGGCGCGCTTTACCATCGGAAAAAAAGAATTTTCATCCAGGCGGCCGAAGCGAGAAAAGGCGCGCATCCCGAGGATAACTTCTTCCGTTCCATTTTCTTTTAAGACAGAGAGCTCGTGGAAAGAGTCTGCGAATCCGGTGAGCTTCATACGCTCTTTTGCCGGACAAGCTGAGAGGAATGAATTCCTGCGTGATAGGGCAAACGAACAATGGTCGTTGGTTTCGTTCTCAGAAGTGGAAGTCTTTTGAGATCCATAATTTCATGGGCAATGACAGTGACGGGATTTCCCCGGAAAGGAAGGATTTCGAGCTCATCACCCTGATTGAAAGCATTCCGGACTTCAATCACAATGCCGGATTCAGGAGACGCCTTGATAACAGTTCCCACCATCTTCCATTCAACTTCCGAAGAATTTTCTCTCTCGTTGAATATGGAATCAGATCCCGCGGGAGCTTCCAGACTGGCTTCGGTGTAGGCACGGTGAGAGACTTTTGAAAGTTCTTTCTCCCACGCAATGAGGTCATCCGAAAGAAAATCCCCGTGCTCTTCATAATAACGGAGCGCCTCGGAATAAACCTTCGACATTGTTCCGGCATAGAGATGACTCTTCATGCGGCCTTCAATCTTTAAAGAATCAATTCCGGCATCGATAAATTCTTTCAGTAACCGGAGACCCTGAAGGTCTTTGGAACTCATGAAAAATGAAGTTTTCTTTTCTTTGGTTTTTAAATCTTCCAGTGTGTATTCAACCCGGCAAGAATGTGCGCAGCCGCCGCGATTGGAATCGCGACCTTGAGTGAAGTTAGAGATCACGCAATTTCCCGAATAAGACATACACATGGATCCGTGGATGAACATTTCGATTTCAATGTCCGCTTCGCGACGGATGATGCCAGCATCTTTGATGGAGACTTCGCGACCCAGGACGATCCTGTTTGCCCCCATGGATTTCCAGAATTTTGCCGCTTCCACGTTTAAAGTCGAGGCCTGAGTGGAAACATGAACGGGAATCTGTGAATGCAACCGTACAGTTCTGACGACACCCAGATCAGACACGATCACGGCATCGGTCTTAATTTCTTCCAGAAATTTCACAAAATCAGGAAGCTCGACCAGGTCCTTGTCGTGGAGAAACGAGTTCAGAACAACGTAGACTTTGGAACCACGGGCATGGGCAAACTCCATCCCTTCACGAAGCTGATCCAGAGTAAAATTATCAGCTGCTGTCCGGAGACCGAATTTCTGTCCGCCGGCATAGACGGCACTGGCCCCATAGAGGACCGCGACCTTGAGTTTCTCAAGACTACCGGCGGGAGCGAGGACTTCAGGAAGAGTGGGCTTCATTGTGGCAATTGTTTACCAAAATTCAGGCGTAAGTTAAACTATAAGCACAATGAAAAAACTCCTGAAACTCCTCCTGGTGGTTATCACTCTCGCCTTTCTAAGCGTCGGATATCTGGTAGGCGTACGGTGGATGAAAAATCCTGAGCAGATCGTCCCTTATCCCTATGACTTTGCGGCCACTGCCATTTCCATCAAGCTCGATGCTCCGATCCTCATTATCGGGGACAGAATGGGCGCCTACTTCGGAAGGTTTAAGGAAGAATTAGCGGCCACGATTTCACAGAATCTCGATAACGTGATCAAAGTCCAGAGCCTTGCGGCCGATGGATATGGGCTTCACCGCACTCTCCACCAGTTAAAATCCATTCAGCAGTGGCCCCAAATTGTGATCTATCAGGGTGGAAGCGAAGAGTTTTCCGAGCGAAAATTTGAAATTTCCGAGAACCGGATCATATCTAAAAACTTTGACCTCTACCGGGATGACAGGATTCACACAGCTTTGATTCTTTATCCCTGGCTTTCGCGTTTGGTATACACACCCACAAAACGCACGCATCTTCCGGCCGAACCTATTTTAGCGACTGACATAAAAGAACGTGAGTATCTGGCACGGCTTGAAACAGAACTTCTTCTCTTTGAGGAACAGCTCAACCAACTTGTCGCTATTTCCCGCGACCGGAATGCCCTTTTGATTCTCACCACCACACCTATCAATCTTGATGCGGCTCCAAAAAGTGTCTGCAGCTTCACCTCGAATGTGGATCTCGAGGCCCGCACACTTGAGCTAAAAGAACTGATGAAGAATCTGAACTGGAAAAGGGCCTGGCAGAAAGTATCAAAGCTCACCGGCCAGTATCCGGGAAACTCGGAACTCTTTTTTCTTCAGGGGCAGATTGCTAAAAACATCGGGAAAATTCCGGAAGGTGTGAATAGCATGCTTCAGGCCTCTTCCTATGAATGCGCTTCCTGGAGAATGACCGAAGTTCAGAATTCGATTATCCGGAAGGTCGCTAATACTCAACAGGTTTTGCTTTTTGATTTTTCCCGGATGGTGGAAAAAGAATGGGCGACGAACGTGACATTTTTTGACGATCTTCATCCGCAGAATATTTACTACGAAAAGGGCATGACCCAACTGGGTCTTGTGATCAAAAGAATCCTCAAACTCTAGGAGAGAGTATGCAAGGCTATGAACAGAATTTTGCACCTAACCAGGTCCTGTGCCGCGAGGGTGATCCATCGACGGATATCTATCTTCTGAAAAAAGGCAGGCTCATAGTATGTTCAGTCCAGGGAACAAAAGTGACTGCCCTTGCCCGCATATCTCCCGGGGAATTTTTTGGCGAGCTGGCCTTTTTTGATGGCCGGGTCCGCGCCAGTCACGTGATCGCGATTGAACCCAGCATGGTTGTGATGATCCCTAAACATGAACTCGTGAATCTTTTACCTAACTGGTATCTCGAAGTTGGGAAGAATATCACCAAGAAAATAAGACTTCTCGATCATGTGATCCAGGACTCGAACCTGAGAAGGTTTGGTAATGAAGATCAGAAGCCTCTCTCAATAGAAGAGCAAAGAACAATTCTGAAGTCGATAACCCAGCAGGATGCTTAGGCTTTTTGGCCAGCTTGGCACCGTGAGTGGTAGACTTATGATACCTCGCGGGGCCAAGTCAGCTCGAAAACTCTGCAACCGGCCCTAATCTCACTTAATTTGTTGGCACGCGGCTGGCAAAGTAAGAGCTGAGGACAACAAGGAGGTTGACCATGAGAACACACATTTTTACGGCATTACTGGCCCTGGTACTTACGGCCTGTGCCTCTCACCACAGGGACGTGGCTTCAGTTCAGGACAATGATCACGAGCTTCAGACCCAGCATGCAGGCGTAGACGCCGTCAATGCCCGGGGGGGGTCAGACGTCCGGTAGAAAAATCTTTCCCCTTCGGAAAAACTGTTTTTATATCCCGTATTTTTTTACTATAGTGCGAGATATAAAAATAAGTTTTTCCGGAGGCCTTTCTTTTGAAAACTTCGCAGACGTTTACCCGTTTCCACAATCTAGATGCAGTTAAAGAATGGACTTCCAAAGACTCTGACGAGATTTATCAAGTCAGTCGTTGGGGTGAAGGCTATTTCACGGTTGCCGAAAAAGGTGACCTTTGTGTCAACCCGACTCGAACTCCCGGCGGTCCCGTCATCAATATGATGGAAATCGTGGAAGAGATGAAAAATAAGAACATCACTTTCCCGTGCGTGATCCGCTTTCACGATATCCTTCGCTCACAAGTGGTAAATCTCAATAAGACATTCCGTTCAGTCATCGAAGAGGCCAAGTTCAACGGCAATTACTTTGGCGTTTACCCGATCAAGGTAAACCAGATGCGCGAAGTGGTTGAAGAAATTGTCGACGCTGGTGCTCCTTACAATTATGGTCTTGAGGCCGGCTCAAAGCCCGAGCTGATCGCCGCTCTGGCGATGAACACCAATCAGAATTCCATCACTGTCGTAAACGGATACAAGGACAAAGATCTTCTCCGGCTGGCCCTCCTCGGAAATCAGCTCGGTCGAAAAGTTATTGTTGTTGTTGAAAAATACTCAGAGCTCACGGATCTTATGCAGCTCTCCCAGGAAACTGGTGTGGAGCCGGTTATCGGTCTTCGCGCGAAGATTGCGACGAAGTCTTCCGGCAAATGGGCCTCTTCTGGCGGAGACTACGCTAAGTTTGGTCTCACCATCACGGAAATCCTCCAGGCCGTGAAGTACCTGAAGTCGATTGATAAAATTAACTGTCTGAAGCTTTTCCACTTCCATATCGGTTCTCAGATTCCCGATCTACGTACGATCAAGGATTCCATCTCTGAAGGAGCGCGGATTTATGCCAAGCTCTTTAAAGAGGGCGCGAAGCTCGAGTTCTTCGACGTAGGTGGTGGTGTGGGTGTCGATTACGACGGAACACGCTCGAACTCCCCTTCTTCGATTAACTATACGACCCGCGATTATGTGGCAGACGTTGTTTATATCTTAAAGCAAGTTTGTGATCTGGAAGATGTTCCGCATCCGAATATCGTTTCGGAAAGTGGACGAGCTATCACGGCCCATCACTCTTGTGTGGTGACGAACGTCTTCGGAGCTCTGGAGATTTCTGCGACCTCAAATTTCCCTACGGATAAAGTGGTGAACGAAAACATTCTCGTTTCCAACATGCGCGAACTCACCAACGATCTGGGACCTAAAAATTATCAGGACGTTTACAACGATGCCACGAAACTCAAGGAAGAATCTATTTCTGCCTTTAAGTTTGGTATCCTCACTCTCGATGAGAGAGCAAAACTCGAAACACTTTATTGGAAACTTTGTACCGAGATCATCCGCTACGCCGCGATGGATGAGTACGCTCCGGATGAAATTCTCCTTCTGAAAAATCAGATGGCGTCTCAGTACATGTGTAACTTCTCTATCTTCCAGTCAGCTCCTGATACCTGGGCAATCGGCCAGATTCTTCCGGTGCTTCCGATTCACAAGCTGAACCAGAAACCGACAGAAATCTGTACCCTCGTGGACATTACCTGTGACTCTGATGGGAAAGTCGATACCTTCCTGTCTCCGGATGGGCCAACGAATACAATTCCCCTGCATAAACTCAATGGCGATGATTACTACATTGGTCTCTTCATGACTGGTGCTTACCAGGACATCATGGGTGATAACCATAACTGCTTCGGTCGCCTGAATGAAGTCCACATCTTCGCCGATGATGATGATCCGACCGATTTCTATATCGAAGAAGTGATTTACGGAAACCGCTCTGAGCAGGTACTCGCAACTCTCCAGTACAATCCGGAGACGATGGCACAAACCATGAAGGCCTCCATTGATACTCAGGTAAAACGTGGAAAAATCCGCCCTCGTGAAGGTGTGGATCTCACGGATTTCTACGAATCATGCCTGAAGAGTTATACGTATTTAAAAAAATAAAATGAAAGGCTCCTTCGGGAGCCTTTTTTTTGATACTTACCTATTTCCCGACTAGTTCAATCAAAAACTTCTTCCCTATGAAATGGCGCCTGCTTTCCGATAAGAAAGCAGATGTACCGCTACTCCATTTTCCTATTCATAATCGCATCCGCTGCTCACGCCGAACCCAATTGCGTGGAGAGCAGGGCGTGCCAGTCACAGCTTCTCAGAGTAGAAGTTTCCAATTCTCTCTTTCAAAATAATGCTGAAGGATTTTTACCAGTCCTCAGAAATCTGGCGGAGTCGCCAACACTCAGTCCCCTTCTTCAGGGACCAAGGACAATTCCTACCATCGCATTCCCGCATAATCGGGAAATTTGCCTGGAAGAAAAAAGACAGGGAAATACTGAGTTTGCCAATGTCGATTGCCAGAAAACCGGACTTTGCCAGGGTGGAAGCCTAACACCAGCGGCCAGAGAAAGGATTTGCTTTCACCTTCCCTGTCCGATCCTTGAGGGAACTCTTCTCGTTGGTAAATGCGATGGTCAGACAAATCTTTTTACTACCGCTGTTTCATTTCCCACTCCGGTGACAATCGATAAGATTCGTCTCACACCGACGAAAGTTGAATTTTCCGGGAACCGCGCCAAACTTTGCTTTGATATCAACGAACTCGAAGTCTCAGCTTCGGTGAGCCTCGGTCTCGACACAAATCGCACAAGTCTCCCCGATCGGGCGATCAACGTTTCAGGAATTCACACTAAGATCCCCAGTCCCAGAAATGTTTGCCTCTCAGCCTCTGTTGATCTGACCAGTCCGAGTCCAGTTTCAAATTTTTCTATCACGACTTCGGACAATACTCCGTTTATCACGGACGAGATGATCACTCAGGCAGCGGGCTCCGTTGGAATCTCTGGTCTTTCCGGATATCCACCAGCTCAGCTTGAAAGAGTCAAAGGTGAGATCATCCCTGTAATTGTCCAGCCGGTGAGAGACTCCATAGAGAGTGGTGTGAAGACAAGTCTCGCGAGAGTCTTTGAAACTGAAATTAATAAGCTCTCCGGAGCACGGGCCGGAGGTCGCTCAGGACTCGTGAGCATGAACGGCATGATGAATGAAATTGGTCTTGGAAACCAGCGCTTTAAAGAACAAATAGACCGCCTCGAATGTACATCTTTGGCGTCAGCGATAAGACCCATTCCAACTGACCACGCCTGCAGAAACATTCCCAACTTCGGTGAACGGATTGGCTCATCGCTTTTTGGATTGGGTCAGTACTGGGAGTACAAAGCTCTTCTAAGAGACGCCCAGACTCTCAACATCACTTCCGAGCATCTGAAACAAAGATTGATTGCGATGAAAGAACTTTTTCTCGCTAATCACGATCCCAATGACAATCCCGCTGATCAATCCGACTTCGCCAATCGAGGACGGGCGGGATGGCGCCAGGCGAATGAAGACAACATTCGTACCTACATTGATCCGGTGATTGAAAAAATTTCTCTCAATCAGCTTCAGACTCATCTCCCTAACTTCGTCGAGTTCCAGGATCTTCAGCAAGGCAGATTCGGCCGTGACGTAGGAGTCAGTGTCCCGGAAATCTGCAGTGATACCCAACCTTCTCCGCACGCTCGCCGCTCGATTCCCAATTGTCCGGTGCAGACATATGTTGATCTCAATGAAATGAATAAACTCTTTGAGAAAATGTGGCAGGAAGGATCATTCTGTCAGACTGGACGTGGTGCCTACACACCCGGAGCGGAAAGATACGACTCGAATGGAAGACCTCAGGGAAGTGGCTGTGCCTTTGAAGTCAACACTGTGAGT
>JBKJNQ010000028.1:0-8632 GCA_046593575.1 Bacteriovoracaceae bacterium | reverse complement strand
GTGGATGGTTTTTGCCCGCGATAAGCTCATCTGGTATCCCGATAGTGTGCGCGGTAACTATTTCGTCCGCCCGAAAGAGCAGCTGAAAGTTAGCTTCAACCTCCTCCTGGTGGTTTTTTGCTGTTCCATGGTTCTGGGACTTTTTGCTTACAGTTTTCTCAGCACGACACTTGGGGGAGCAGCCGAAGAAAGAAACGACATTTTGAATTCCTTTCTTTTTACTTACATGGCACTGACCGGACTTTTGTGTCTCATCGCATTTGTCGCAGGAGTCATCATCAGTCACAAGAGTGCCGGGCCAGTTTACGCTTTCGAGCTTTATGTCTCAGATCTCATGAAAGGAAAGGACAGAAAACTCCGCCTTCGTGAAGGGGATAACTTCCAGCATCTTGAGGATCTGGCCGATAAGCTGCGCGCGCATTTTAAAGACCGCAATCCGCTGGAGTAAACCTAGACAAGTGATTTCCTCTTTGATCCAATATCGGGATCAAGGAGTTGATGCATGAAATTTTTATTTCTAACTGTGATGATTTCAGGAATGGCACTCGCCGGAAATAACGACCTCTCACACAGACCAAAATCTTTTACGACCCGCGCTGGTAAAGCGGTCTTTGCCGACTTCACGGAAGCCGCGTACACGATCAGCTATGACATGAACACGAAGCTTGCTGTCGCCCGCGCTGACATCAATCTCACGGTCGTGGAAGATGGTCTGATTGTTTTCGATTCCGTCCAGGATCCTACGAGTATCAAACTCGACGGTGCAGCTACCACGGCGACTGTTCAGAAAACTCCCAACAACGAAACAACCGTCAGAGTGCTTGATGCATCTGCCTCGGCGGGTTCTCACAAGCTCATCATCGAAGTCCCTTTAAAAGAACTCGTAGAGTTTTCTGCTGATGGTGTGAAGTCGGCCTTCTGGACATCCGATCTCGATGAGAGAAACTTCCTGGAAAGATATCTTCCCGCTTCATTTGAATATGATCAGGTGAAGATGAGTTTTGATATTACCTTCGTGGGTGCAAAATCCACTCAGGTGATTTATACCAATGGAATCGTGACGGAGAAGAGCAGAAACTCTTATTCCATTTCTTATCCTAAGCATTTCAATGCCTCTTCGATTTTCTTCCACACTGTTCCTCAGGGAGCAACCAATGAGATCAAGTCAACTTACCGCTCAATCGATGGCCGCGATATTCCGGTCACGATTTACAGTTCAAAATCCATCTGGGGTGGAATGGGAAGTCTCGACCGCTTCAAGACAAAATCTTTTGAAGTCTTCAATGAACTTGAAAAGGACTACGGTGCCTGGCCGCATGCCCAGCTCATCATCTACAACGCCGGCATGGGCGGGATGGAGTACTGTGGCGCTACCATGACTGATTACTCAGCTGTTGGTCACGAGATGTTTCACTCGTATTTTGCCCGCGGTGTGATGCCCGCCAATGGAAATAGCGGCTGGCTGGATGAAGCTCTTGCCTCATGGAGAGACAATGCTTATCCAAGATCAGAATCGCTTTCTGGTTCAAGCTCGATGTCTTCTCATCCGTATTACACACGCATCACTGACGATGCCGCTTATTCCTTTGGCGCTCGTTTCATGAGCTATCTTGATGGTAAGCTCGCTTCGAAAGGTGGACTCAAGACTTTCATGCGCTACATGGTGGACAAGAGAATCTTCTCGCCACTTTTTGTCGAAGAGTTTGCTAAGGAAATGTCGACTCAGTCGGGGATTTCTGTGGAAGCGGATTTCCGGAAGTATACTTATGGCGGTCAGGCGGCGGTTCAAAAATCATCGAATCCTATTCACCGTAAGATGAATCTCAAGGAACTGAAAAACCTTCTGTAATTATTTTTTAAGTCCCTGGATGTGATGGCGTTCGTATTCGACGCCATCCATTCTGTGGATGCAGTCACCGTTCGCTCTCAGCTCAAGAATCACTTTCACCATTTCACCCTGATCCGATAAATTTCTTGTGTAAGAAACCGGACCACTCGTAATCGAAGATCCACCGGCGGTCAGCGGGAGGACGATGTTGTATTTAGCTGCGAGATCCTGCGCATCGATAGTCTGAGGGATACGCTTGGTTTCGTAGGAGAAGATCGAGGGATACATGACCGTGCTGAGACGGTTGGAAGGCGACTTATGCTGAAGCCCCAGGAAGTGCCCCATCTCGTGGAGTACAACTGTTCTGAAATCGTAATCTAAAACAAATGGGGGCCCAGGCGGGGCATCGAAGTCAAAGCCTTCATCATTCAAGATAATGTCAGCTTCCTGGATCGCGGCATACTCGTTACTTGCCCCGCTGTTATAGCGGATCGCAAAGATCTGAGTAATCGCCAGGGCGAGAGGATAGTCGGGATAGGGCCAGTGATTCGTGGCCTTATAAATTCCAAAAACGTTATCCCGAAGCTGATTGGGGCCAGTAATAGTGTCAGTTCTTTCCGAGTCGGTTCCGGTAAAATTAAAAAAATTTATCTGATTATTCACTGACGTATCCCAGGCCGCCGCCATTTCATTAATCTTGGTTGTTTCTACTGGATTATTGAAGGCAGTGGAGATCACGACGTTTTTAGGAAATCCTGTTTGCCAGAGATAGGGTGCCGTTTGAGAAATTGCCCCGCTGGTAACACTCGCTGTTTTCGAGTTACAAGCAGCGAACAAAACGAGAATGAAAGAAAGAAAAAAAAGGGATCTCATGGCTTCCTTGTCCAATAAAACGTCCTACGGAAGATTTATCGGTCATTTCGGGAAG
Organism: Bacteriovoracaceae bacterium; assembly: GCA_046593575.1. GTDB lineage: Bacteria > Bdellovibrionota > Bacteriovoracia > Bacteriovoracales > Bacteriovoracaceae > Peredibacter. Next base: position 5,876 of record JBKJNQ010000028.1, on the reverse strand, counting down.
AATCTGAGATCCCTTCTCTAGCTAAATAAGATAATTATTTCTGAGACTTAGCGTGGTCTGCCATGAACTGATCCAAACCATTTTTAGTTAGCGGATGAGCAAACAGGCCCTCGATCACTTTAAACGGGAGAGTCGCCGTATCGGCACCCAACATCGCGCAGTCTTTTACGTGCTGAGAATGGCGAAGGGAAGCCGCGAGAATTTTCGTCTCGAAATTATAGTTATTAAAGATCACGCGGATTTCCTGAATGAGATCCGTTCCTGTCTGGCCCACGTCATCGAGGCGACCAACGAAGGGTGATACATAAGTCGCTCCGTTTTTAGCAGCAAGCAGAGCTTGATTGGCAGAAAAAATCAGCGTCACATTGGTTTTAATATTCTTCGAAGAAAAATGCTTACACGCAATCATTCCGTCTTTTGTCATAGGGAGTTTGATCACGACGTTCTTGTGAATTTTTGCGAGCTCTTCGCCTTCTTTGATCATGCCGGGAGCATCAAGAGCAATCACTTCGGCCGAAATGGGGCCGTCGACAATTTCGGCGATTTCACGAATCAGATCTTTCTGGCTTTTTCCGGTCTTCGCAACCAAGCTAGGATTGGTTGTCACACCATCCACGAAGCCCCATGCGTAGGCAGTTTTGATTTCGTTCAGATCACCGGTATCAATGAAGAATTCCATATAGGCACCTTTTTTGGTCAGTTGAAAAGATTTAGGAGAAAGCAATTTTCTCGACCATAATAAAAAGCATGAGGTTCTCCGTCATTTTCCTTTTTCATTTATTTTTGATTTTGCCGGTTTCGGCGATGGTTTTGACACCCTCGTACCCCAAAATGGGTGTGCTTGAGCCCGATAACAACGGAAACATTAATCCCGAGATCGATTACGAGCGTTTCTCTGGCCGGGTTTCGGATAAGGATGATTCCTCGAGAATCTTCAAGGTTCAGGTCGAAAACAACAATTCAAAGTTCTTCCGCGCAGGTGACCAGGTCCAGTTTAAGGTGAATCTTCAGGACAATCGAGATTACTGCAAGGCCTTTGTCCGGAACGTGGAAGACTTCCATTTCACGATCTATGTGGAGTCACTGGCGCCTTGTTTTTCCACCTCGAAATATTTCCTTCGTGGCACAGTGCTTAATTTTTATTCCAAGACTTTGGGAATTCGGGTTTTTGAAGCGACCAAGTATCGAGAGCAGTTGATTGTCCGGAAGGAAGATTTTTTAAAGCAGTTAAATGACATCAATCATTTCCTCTGGACCTTTGATCAGCAGAAGGTGAAAACCGCTGCCAATTACGACGAAGAAATCAACCGGCTTATGCGGGAAAAGCGTAAGGCCCTGGATGATATGATTTCTCTTAAACAGGAAAGATTGAATCTTCAGAACGAGCTCATGTCGCGCTTAAATGAGCTTGATGAGTCGCTGAAATACTACCGGGTTGAGCGCCAGGAGCTCATGACCGATCGCTGGAACTCTGACCACGATGCGGGATTGCCGGTCGGTCAAAGGCCTCAGCCCATTCAACAATAGTGAGGCAAGGCTTCCCAGAAAAAATCTTCTCCCTTATATTCTTTCCATGTCAAACCGTGAAAACCTCTCTGAATTCCAGCATGAACTCTGTCAGCACGAAATTTATAAAAGGCTGACGGACCTCAGGTCTCTCAGGCACTTCATGAATTATCATGTTTTTGCTGTGTGGGATTTCATGAGCCTCCTCAAGGCGCTCCAGAAAGAAATTACCTGCGTCTCTGTTCCCTGGACTCCTTCGACGTATTCTCCTGAGCTTGTTCGTTTCATCAATCAGATTGTCGTGGGTGAAGAAAGTGATCTGGACAGAAATGGCAACGCGACTTCTCACTTCGAGCTTTATCTTCAGGGCATGACAGAGGTCGGAGCATCTCCGTCGGCGCTCTACGATTTTCTGCCAGCTCTTAATCTCGAGACTCTCCGTCCCGGTGTTAAAGAATTTGTCTCAGAAAATCTGCGTCTAGCACGCGAGGGAGATCCGGTAGAAGTGGCAGCGAGCTTTTTCTTCGGCCGCGAAAAACTCATCCCTTCGATGTTCACGGCGATGGTTGAGATTCTGAAAAATGAAAACGTCGAAGCACCGACATTCCTTTATTATCTCGAGCGCCACATTCAAGTGGACGGTGAAGAGCACGGACCTCTGGCAATGAAGTGTCTCGATGCTTTGATCAAGGGCTCAAAAGAGAAAGAAGAGATGGCGATGAAGGCGGGTCTGAATGCGCTTCATCTCAGGAAGAAACTTTGGGACGCGTGTCTGTCGACGATGCCGTAGTTTTGGGAAATTCTTAAGCTTCACCTCCGCCGGCGGAGGTCACTCAGCACAAATTACCAGTCGTTTCCAAATTCAATCACCAACGCATTCGCCAGTGACGTCCAGCCCGCAAAATCCTTCACGGGTTTTGATCCCAGCTGAATCTGTTTCCAGAAATTGCCTTTCTTCCTCGTGAGTTCTTTTAGGTCATACCTATCCGGATCATAAAACTCGTAGAAGTTTCCGGTCTTCTTCCAGGTTTCAAAAATTCCGCCGGCCGTTTTTTTGGCGAGCATGGCAGCTTCCTTGTGATACCCATAGCGGTCCAGACCCAGGATCCCGAGGTACGCCATATTGATCCAAACGGGCCCTCTCCACATGTCTTTCACGAAGACACTTTCAGAACGCGCCACCGAAGGGAAGGGGATCAGAGTGTTGTAGAGATTGATATCCATCGCGTGATCACGGAGTTTTGCCGCCTGATAAGCATCAGCGATTCCAGCAATCATCGGCGTGAAGTCAGAGACGGTTTTCACTTTGATAAAGGCATTGGTGCGGTAGTCGAAATCCGAATAGGTTCCTTCGAGATCGTCCCACAGTTTTAAGTTCATCACAGTCTTTAGGTGCGCATATTCCGAAGAAAATTCTTTTTCGTCATTGGGAAGATCAAGAGTGTGGGCCATTTTTCCCAGGGCCTCCATACTCATCGCCATATACGAGCTGATATCAACAGAAGCAATTTTGGTGGTGTCGTCTTTCCGGGATTCGCTGCGATTTGAGAATCGGGGAGAGTTATCAATCCCGGATTCATAAGGATGAATCCAGAAATAGAGTCCATCCGGATGCCTGCGGTTCATTCTCAGCCATTCGTGATAGCGCTTGAGACCCGGGTAAACTTCTTTTAAAAAACGAATGTCACCAGATTTCTCAAACGTCTTCCATGAGGTCCAGGCGAGTAAGGGCGGCTGAGAGTTCGAGTACGGATAAGGTTTCACGATGACTTCTAAAACCGCATGATGAATCATGCCGGATTTTTCCTGGAACCGGAGAATATACTTCATGAGCTCCTGGGCAATTTTTGGATCCCACTGAAGCCAGACTTGAGCGATGAAGGCCGTATCCCAGAGATAGGCCGCTTTGTATTTCGGAGAGGGATGGGATCGGTAGCCGCGGAAAAAACGATTCGGAGTTTTGAGATTCATGCAAAGTTTTTCAAACATTGCTTCGTAACCTTCCACCCAGCCCGCTTCGCGTGAAACACTGTCGGGATAGCGTGGAAAAGGGCGGGAGACACCTTTGTCTGAACAAAGTTCTGAGGCAAAGGATGAGAGGCTCACTAAGAGGAGGAAGAAAAGAGTTTTCATCCCTCAATATTTTAACAAAAGGGCCGGTCAGTAAAAGCTTTTCTTAGGGGATAGTGCTTTTATAAGTCTTCAGGAATTCCCGGATCGGGTCAATTTTCATGATCGCCTCGCCGCCGTCCTGCATGTTGTAGATTGCGTTGGTGAAGCACGAATGTTTTTCATCTTCCACGTAGTCTTCTTTTCCGAATGAAAGAACACCTTCCAGGAAATCATGTTGCGCATTAAAGACACCAGAGCCAGAGTTCCCGGTGAAGGCGTCAACGTTGGACATGAGGATATTGCCATTGACTGCCGTGACAAAGGCATTGTCTGCAATCTTGGTGGGAAGTCCCCGGGGATGTCCAATCAAGACCAGCGGAGTAGTGACGATCGCCGAGCCTGTCTGGCGAAGGCTTACTGGCCTGTGGCCTTTGACTTCGCGATCCAGTTTGACCACCGTAAAATCCAGTCCTGCCTCAATATTGAGTTCGCGGTAAACCACTTCTTTGCACTTATAGATTTCTGTTTTCTTGATACTGTATTTATTGTCCCTGGTAGCGCGAAAACCAAAGACCCACGAGGCGTTGTTGCAAATGGAGTTGTTGGTATAGCAGTGGCCTGCTGTCAGCATGAGATCGGGAGCAATAAGAGTTCCCGAACAAATGGCGGCGGCCGGTTGGTCACGAAATCTTTCTCCCGCACAAACACCGTCGACGTCTTCAAGAGTGGGAGCATCGATAATTATCTTTGACCCCTTATCAACCATAAAGCTATTAACGATGAGAGCAGCTGTCGAGTCGGCAAGTTTTCTGTCCCGCGGAGTTGCTTGTCGAGCTTCCTGACGATTATCCTGGCCGTAGATCTTTAAGATCTGGGCCTTGGCGTGAAATGAAATGACGAGGGCGAGTGGGAGAAAAAACTTCATCTTACAACCTGCAATTTTTCGTAATAAGGAATTCGTCTACTTCATCAATCCGCACCGTCGTAAGTCCATTGGCTTCAAAGTAATTCAGAATCATTTCTGTTCCGACGGCCGACGTTTCCTGGATGTCATGCTGGAGCACAACTCCTCCCGCCGGTGGTTCAGTGATGGTCTTGATGACTTTAAGAATCTTTCCTTGAACTACCTTGTAGGTCACGTAGCGGCCACCATTCTGGAAGGCCTTGTAGTTATCCAGAACTTCCTGCGAAGTCATTTTCGGAATCCAGTCACCGGAATCGTTGTCCCAGAAAGTAAAATGAATGCAGTTGTCTCCCATGAGTTCCTGCGAGATTTCTTTCAGGACATTCAGGTGATGATAATCATTTCTTCCGCCATAAACAGCATACGGAAAGCGGTAGTAAGGCTTCGTGAATTCATGTCCCGCGCGCTTGTACCATTTGGCCAGATCTACGAAAGACTGCTTCACTCGCGCCTTCCACACCTCACGCGTAAGAGTGTCAGAGTTATCGTGAAAAAGTCCGTGAGATCCCACGAGATGGCCTTCATCGAGCATGCGTTTAATGAGTGGGAACGTAGATTCTGTAATCTGAGAAGTGAGCGTAAAAAAGATCGCTTTCACATTATGTTTTTTCAGAGTGTCGAGGATGCGGGCGGTTCTCGTCGGATGGGGTCCATCATCAAATGTCAGAGCGTATCTTCCGGTTTGATGTAAAGAAGGTGCTCCGTATTGGGTATAGCCTCTGTCACTCGGGGTGTATTCGCGATCTTCCGGGTACTGGAAGTACGCAAAGGCGGGGAGAGTGAAGTGGGCAAACAAGAGTGCCAGGAGAATGTTTTTCATCCCGGTATTTTGCCGTAAACCAGTAAAGCTTGGGCTTTTTTGAAACAACTTCCTTGCCTGTCAAAACTTTCGACAGTTTAAATCTTTTGTCTAAAATATCCGATAAGTAGTTAGGAGTATTTATGATCATTCTTCAATCGAAACGGTCTCCAATCCCCCTTTATGCTGGCCTCTTCTGTGTTCTCGCATTTAGTTTGGATCTCGTTACTCTCATCAAAACTCACGGCTTCCATCCTATGCTTCTGCCCTTGATCGTTCCTTTTGTGCTTATACCGGTAGGATGCTTCCTCCTCACTCGATTTCTCATGCTAATTCCGGAGATTAAAAGTGTAGAGGAGGTTAATGGTCATGTGATTTTCACATTTTATTCTAAAAAACAAATGAGCTTCGATTTCAAGGATGTGAGTTCTTGTGTCATCACATCTCAATCACTAAATATAACCATTCAGGGAAAGGATCATGCGTTTTTAGTTG
>JBKJNQ010000105.1:0-12745 GCA_046593575.1 Bacteriovoracaceae bacterium | reverse complement strand
CGTGAATATGCCTGGATTGCCGACTTAGCTTCTGAGTGTAAAGAGTATTCTGACTCTTTAGGGGCGTACTTTGCCAAGTCTGTATCAAAAGTTTCTTTTGATCCGGTTCCTCAGCACGATATGAAACGTTCGTGGGCAGTTCTCACGCGCGACCTGGTTCATTTTTCTTTTGATCCCGAATCACCATTTCCCCCTGATCTTCAGGCCACGATGGAAGCTTTCGAGACGATCGGTATTGATAAGTTTAACCAGGACATGCTGAATGAAGCGAGTCTTGCTCCTATTTTCTCAGCAACCTTTGAAAAACTTTTTTCAACTCTCGAAAATCATCCACAGATACTTGGAATGATGGATCAGGCCGACATCGTCGAAGACATTCTCGGTGTGGTGGCAAAGAAATATCTTCCCATCTTCCGCCTCTTTCCCGCTTTTACTTCTGAGGCCCTCGAAATTGTGCCCCATTTGCGTGAGCCCCTCTTCACAGCTCTCTACGAACTTCCGGAATCAGAACACCAACGCCTGACTCTTCTCACTGAAAAAATCATGCGGAAGTATTATACCGAACAGGTTCGCCCAAAACTTTGGGAAGTCCTCAAGGGAAATATCAAAGGAAGAAATCTTCTTCTACCGCTAATTGATGAGGCCGTGAATCATCTTCCGCCTGATCGCTGCATGACTTCGCTTATCTCCATTCTCTGTACTCCCCGTGAGACTCTCACTCAGGGAAGAATTATTTCTATCGTCCTCCAGGAACTTGGCGGAATGTATGTGAAGCTTGCTCAGGTCCTTTCCGAACTTGCTCCTCCTTCACTTGCTAAGGAACTTCGTCACCAGCAGGATAAGCTCGGCGGAATTTTTGGTTCTCAGGAAAAATCCTGGAAGTACGTTCTGGAAATTTTAAGTCGTCCGGCGTGGGAAAGAATCCGCTCCTACATTCATATTCCGACTCAAACGCAGAATGCTTTTGCCGGTGCTTCTGTCGGTGCCATTTATGAGTTTGAACTAACCGAACATGGGAAGAGAAAACTCGGCACGGAGAATTCCATTCTGATGAAAGTTCAGAGACCAGGTCTCACGAATCTTTTTGAGCAGCAAAAAAACACCCTCATTTCTATTCTCGATCACTTGGATCGCACACTTCCGGAAACGGAACTCTCAGTGGGTGAACAACAGGAAGTGCAGGGACTCATCACCGCCCTTAAGCGCACGATCATCAATTACGCAGTCCAGTCGATCGGGGAACTTGATTTCCGGATTGAGAAAAAAAATGCTGAGATGGTGAGAGCGGCCCTTAAAGGGAAATTCGACCTGAATATTCCCCAGTACTATCACGTCGAAACTGATGTCGCGATGATGGAAAGAATTAACGGCGACAAAATCACGTCGGTCGTTCACTCCCGCTACCTCGAGCGCATGAGCATTTCCGATCTCGTTTCGGACGCGTATCTGTATCTCATGTTCCAGGAAGGGATCATCTGGGCCGATCCACACGCCGGAAATATTCTCTATGATCCCGACACTCACCAGGCAAAACTGATTGATCTCAATCCCTGTTTTACCTGGGATAAGCCGACCATTAAAATCTTCATCGGCTTTCTTTATCGCCTGATTCTTTCCGACCAGAAAGGGATCATGCATTCTCTTTCGGGTCTCGTCGTAAGCCCTGAAGATTTAAAATCACAACGGAACCAAAAACTCATCGAGGACTTTCTGGCGCAGGGTAATTCCGGCGCCTTCATCCGGTATCTTTCTGAGTTCGTGCGCCTTCTCGGAGAGGCCAATATCGATCTCCGCATCGAAGTTCAGGCGGCCCTTCGTGGTCTATCACAAATCTATCTGACGTCCGCGGCGATTTCCTCACGGAATAATTTCGGGCAGAATTTTCAGAAACAGTTCGGCTGGAGAATCGTCGTTAAGCACGTGCTCTCGATCGGACCGATCAAGGTAATCCGCGCGGCCCTTCCCCTCGCCTTCGATCTCGTCAGGAATTCGCCGGAGCAGGAAGTGGGACCCACACTCGATGAGCGCGATGTCTCGGCGATCTATGAGGCACTCGAGATGCTCAACGAAGAGAACGTCTGTAACATTGAACTTCTTCGCACGTCTCCGGAAGACAACACCAACCTCGAACTCGCCGGCGACGGATCAAGTCTCATCAAGAGCTCGCACCTTCGCCTCACCATTCAGACGGAAACAAAACCCGCGTCTGTGAGATACATCATCGAAATTCCCACCAAGGAATGGCTAAAAGATCGCCAGGAATATGTGAAGCTCCAGGGTCTGGGCTTCACCCTTTGCCTGGTGGAATGCATGGAACAGCTACGTCGCCATTCACTCGAAGATTACTGGCACGTGGTCGAATTCTGGAACTCTCCTCCCGGTAAACGTTCTCTTAAGGCCAACTCTCTTATCGGTGACGTTCGCTTAGCGGCTCGCATGCTTTTTTCCCGGCGCTATGCCAATATCTGGACATCGGAACACATGACTATTTCCCGCAAGAACCGTTTTTTGTGGAAACTCATGATTCACTTTGAAGAAAGATTTGAGCGAAGAGAGCAGGGTTATTTCTATCTTCTGAGTAAGAAGATGGGAGCGGCAGAAAAAGTGGGACAGCTGACTTTCGGAACTCTCCACCGGATCAAAGTCATTATCTACCGCCTGATTATTTCGAGTCTTAAAACACTCATAAAGAAGGCCCGCTTCGAGATGAATCTCCTTCCCCTGTCAACGGACGAGCTCATTAACCGCATGCTCCACGGACTTTTGCGCCGGGGAGTCTATGTAGAGCGCCGGAAGCAGGAAAAATAGCCCTAAATTCCCACTGAGGCATGTAAGAACTACCTCGAAAAAGTAAGAGTATTAGGTTGGCCACTGACTGGTAGTTGTTTCTAAACTATAAGGGAGGCCAATCATGATTAAGCTTTTTTCAGTCCTATTGATAATCTCTTCATTTGCCTTCGCGGGTCCACGCGAAGAAGCACAGAATTATCTCGACCGCGCATCGACGGTTTCCGGAATTCCCCAGCGCCTGGATACTTTTTCAAAAATGTTCATGGGTCTTCCTTACGGATTCGGTGGACCACTTGGTGAAGGTCCGGATGGACGCTTCGATCAGGATCCTCTTTACCGCTTTGATACTTTTGATTGTACGACCTTCGTTGAAACCATCACTTCTTTTGCTCTCACCCGTTCCGTCGGTGAGTTTGAAACCATGATGAACACCATCCGCTACGACGATGGAGTTGTGGATTATCTGAAGCGCAATCACTTCACTGATCTGTGGTGGATTCCGAATAACATCAGAAATGGTCTTCTCACAGATATTACCCGTGAATTAGGCCAGGGAAATATTGAGCTCGCCTCAGCAGAAATCAATCTTCCCGGCTGGCTCAGAAAAATTCACCCGGAAGAAATCGTCGTCCCCAACGCATCTCCCGAAGAAAGAAACGCACTCCTCGAAGAACTTCGTGGCATGTCTCGTTTCTTCTCTGTAAAAATTGCGGAAGTGCCTTACGTCTCCATCAATTGGATTCTTAAGAATCCGACATTCGTAAAACGGATCGCTCACGGGACGATTGTGAATTTTGTCCGTCCTAACTGGGATCTCACTGCGGAATACGGCTCTCACCAGAACATTTCCCATCAGGCCTTTTTATTCTGGAAGGGTAATGTCCTCTATCAGAGGCATGCATCGACTTCGAGTCCGAAAGAAGTTTTTGAACTTCCCTTTCTTGATTACATTAAGAAGTTTGAAAATCACCCGACGCTGAAGGGTGTGCACTTCATGCGGATCAACGAGTAATCACGCCTTAAACAATCCATCCCTATTCGCGCCGAGAAAGCACGCATCCAGAACAGGTTTTGAAACTTTCTGAAGCTTCCTGATCTGCGAAGGTGTCATCAGCTTCATATGCTTTTCCTTCCAGAAACTCATCCCCATTTCTTCGAGATCTCTCTCGGATATCCGCCAGTTCCAGTGATTGTACTGATTGAGATTCACCAGCGCGTATGAGGTCAGCGAAAGCTCGCCCTTGGTGTTGAAGTAGAAATCAAAATAACTCATCACAAGTTCCCGCAAACTTTTATAAAAGGGAGCGCGGGCACGCAAGAGAGATGTATTCGACTTCGCGATACTCCCCCATCCGGTGCTTGTCTGATAAACGGCAAGAACATGATGATCGTCGTTGTGGGCCTCAAGATCGATCATGAGAGGCTTCATTCCCTGAAACTCAAGGGCGGCGGCCGCGAGTAGACCACCTTCAAAGCAGTGCCCTTCATTAGTGATCATAACCATGCGGGGACTGAAAGCGCTATTTTCGCAGTTGTAGTCCAGCTGGTCGAGATGATCCTGAATTTTCCGGGGAGTATTAAGCTTTCGCAAAAACCTTCGCTCTGACGGAGTCCAGCCGCTCATACAACTTCGATAATGAGATGCTGAATGGTGAATTTTTTCTGCACGAGATCCCGATAATAAGAAGAAGGCTGCTCAGCATTTCTTCTGATGATGATCTCTCCCCCAACCTGACCGGGGGCAAGTTTCCAGAGATGAATATCGACGACTTTAGAACCATCGACTTCGAGAGTTTTTACGAGATTCAGGCGATCGATACTTTCATCATGAGCATCCAGAAGATCCATGCCGCTTTGACGTATGAGTGAAACCGCCCATTTTAAAACCACCACACCTCCGACAATACCCACCAAAGGATCCGCCCAAACCCAGCCCTTCATTTGTGCCAGAAGAAGGGCACCGATAGCAAAAACCGAAGTCAGTGCATCAGTCAGGATGTGCATGTAAGCACTCTGATGATTGTGATCATGTCCGTGACTATGAGAATGCGAATGTCCGTGATTGTGATGTTGATGAGCACCAGCAGGAGCAAGTTTATTGTGATTACAATTTGCGTGATCGTGAGTCTCTATCTGCGGCAGATCGCCTTTCTCATGGAGAATCCAGGCACAAATAAGATTAATAAATAATCCGAAGACCGCGACCGAGAGCGCTTCCGGATAATGGATACTTCTCTGCTCACTGAAGCGCTGGAAACTTTCCACAATCATGGAAACAGCGACAACGACTAAGAGGATCGCGGAGGTGTACCCACCAAGGGAGAGAATTTTTCCACCGCCGAAAGTAAACGAAGAGCGGAATTTCGGATGACGATAAAGATAATAAACAACAAGTGAGAGGAAGAGCGCCAGGGCATGCGAGGCCATGTGCCAGCCGTCTGCCAGAAGCGCCATCGAACCGGACCAATAACCAACTGCCACTTCCGCCACCATGGTGACGAGAGTGATGATGGTGACCCATTTCGTTTTTTGTTCATTGGCGAGGAAAACACTCGTGTCTCTTTCCTCAATCGTACAGTGCTGATGCATGGATAAAATCTTACTGTTTTCGCTTCCGGAAGTCGAGAAGACCAAGCCCCGCACCGCCCGTAATAAGAATCATCGCCAGAAAACTTGACCAACCAAAATCTTTTCCTGCAAAAAACACCAGTCCCAGAGTGGAAATGACCGGCGTCAGATAGGCCATGGCACCCAAAATCCGGGTATCACCAGTGTGAGTCGCCGTATCCCAGAAATAAAATGCCAGACCGAAAGGCCCGAGTCCCAGAAAAAGCAGCATGAGAATGTCCGGAAGAATCAGACTCACTCGAGGTTCAAGAACGGCATGAGTACAGAGACAAAGAATTCCGGATACCAGACAAAATCCGCCGATCGACCAGACGGAAGTGGCAGGAAATTTCTTCTTCCCGAGAGAATAAAGCGGCCAGGTGATCGCCGCTCCTGCTGCCAGAAGGTAGCCGATATATTCTTTTCCACTTTCGGATTCCCGTGGGGCGCCGGAAACCAAAAATACACAACCGATGATGGAAAGAAGGGCGCCAGTGTAGTGATACCAGCTGAGTTTTGCTTGCTTATCAAAAACCGGTGTCAGCATCACCATGAGAACGGGCCACATGTAATTGATGAGATTGGCCTCAACGGCGGGTGCAAATCGAAAAGCGTAGAAAAGAAAAAAATGATAACCAAAATATCCCGCGGTTCCGAAAAGAAGAAGCTTCAGGGAAGGAAACATTTCCCGCGCATGCCGAAGAGAAAGAAGTGAGCCCAGAAGAAAAGATACTCCCAGTGTGAGAAATGGTGGCAAATGAATCAGGAGATTACTGAAAGTGGCGAGACTTCCCCAGAGAAGGATCGTGATCATACCAAGAATCAAGGCGCGTTTTTCCGTCGTCATTTTTCTATTATATAAAGAAAAGAAGAGATATCATATCTCTATGCTCGAGACAGACAGACTTATTCTTTCCCTCCAAACTTACGAAGATATTCCGAACCTTATTTCTCTTAATTCCGATCCGGATGTTGTCCGGTATACAGGAGAAGGAAAACTTTCCAATGAGGCCGAGGCACGCGCTTTGCTCGATGAGAGGATACTTCCCCAATGGCAGAAATATAAAATGGGTCGTTTTTCGGTAAGTCTCAAAGACGGAACTTATCTCGGTTGGTGTGGCCTTAAGTATCATCCTGAAACGGATGAAGTAGATCTCGGTTACCGGTTTATAAAAAAATACTGGGGCAAGGGTTACGCCACAGAATCTTCGCGCGCCTCACTCAGTTATGGATTCCATACTTTAAGACTTGAGCGCATCATGGCCAAGGCAATGCCGGATAACAAAGACTCAATCAAGGTCATGCAGAAACTCGGAATGACTTTCCGGGGATATCAACACGACCCGACCGACCCCCATCCCTTCATTCTCTATGATCTGAAAAGAACGGAGTGGAAAGGATGAGACATCTCTTTGCGTTTCTTATTCTCGCGAGTGTGAAAACGTTCTCTCATCTTTTTTTCCGGGGTGAGTTTAAATGGATCACTCCGCATCCGGCGGATCCGTGGAAAAACGGAAGGCTCTACGCGCTTCTCAATCACACTTCCCTTTATGAACCACTTTTCATTCAGGGCTGGAGCTTTTCCTATCTCTGGAAACTCACGCGCGTTCTTTCAGTTCCGGGGGCGGACATCACTCTCAATCGACCGATCGTGGGGAAATTCTGGAAACTCATGATCCCGAATATCTCTTCGGTATCGCGGAAAAATGATTCTACCTGGTCAACGTATCTTGATTCGATCAAGGATCACTCTGTCGTACTGATTGCTCCCGAAGGCAGGATGAAAAGACCCAATGGTCTTGATAAATTCGGGAAAACCATGACGGTGAAACCAGGGATTGCAGACATCATTCTCACTATCCCGGATGGCGGTATGGTTCTTTGTATTTCCGGCGGCCTTCATCACATTCAGAAACCCGGTCAGCATTTCCCCAATCTCTTCAGAAAACTCCGGATGAATTTCGTTTACATCGATCTCGTTGAGTACCGGAAAAAGTTTACGGGGTCACCGCGAGAGCAGAAGCTTCTCATCACAAAAGACCTGCAGAAATATCTTGAAACGAGTTGTCCTCAGAACGAGTAAATCGAAAAATTTTCTTCTTCGTAAATTGGCGAGAGCCACAAAAACTCGTGAGCAATCAGCGAGCGGATTCCCTTTCCTCGTCCCACAATCGTAAACTTTCGCTGGTAGGACAGGTCCCCCAGTTGATTGAGAAGTTTTCTGATGTGCGGAACTTTTCCGAAATCATAAATAAAATAATGAGTCGCGATTTCAGGTGAAAATAAATCTGATGTGAGATCTCCCTCTCGGAGAATCGACGGATTCATACCGAGACTCTGATACACGCGTTTTCCTTCCGCTACCCTTTCCTTCACATACTCAATCCCGGAAAACGCGACACCCGGATAGAGCTCTTGAAGGATTATCCCCAGCCGTCCATATCCCGCTCCGAAGTCGACGACCGAATCACCATGTTTCAGTCTGAGTTTTTCACAGAGGCGAAGCAGTTCATCATAGGGAGTTTGAATGGTATCGGGATGAAGACCCACCCAGGTCTGATTTCCTCCATGAAGGGCCGATCCCCACGTGTGGTGATTTCCCCCCGTTACGATGAGTCTCGCCCGATGGAGAAGGTCGTTTTCAATTTCCTCCACACGGAATCCAAGCCTCTTATCAATCTCTGTCGAAGTTCCGTCCCAGTTCATGGCGGGCTTTTACCAAAGAATTATTTACAATCAAAGGGCCCGGGTAAGTCTTTTCCCCTATAATTTCACAGGGAGTTCCATGAAGACAAAATACGTTTCTAAATACCCGGATGCCTCAGACACGATCCATTGGACCGGCGACGAGAACCGTACCTGGAATACCCTCATTACCCGCCAGTCCGAAATCGTGAAGACCCGCGCCTGCCCGCAGTTTCTTGAGGGCCTCGACAAAATCGGATTCAGTCGGGACCGCGTTCCCCAGCATTCAGAAATTAATAAGCGACTTGGGGACTTTACTGGCTGGGAAGTAGAAATCGTTCCCGCTCTCATTCCGGCCAAGGAATTTTTCACCCTTCTCGCCAATAAAAAATTCCCTGCGGCGAGCTTCATCCGCATTCCGGAAGAGCTCGACTACATTCAGGAGCCGGATATTTTTCACGAGTTCTATGGGCACGTTCCACTTCTTACTTTCAAGGACTACGCAAATTTCATGGAGGAATTCGGAAAACTAGCACTCTCCATTTCTCCCAAAGACCGCAGCCGCTTGTTCCGCGTTTTCTGGTTCACCATTGAGTTCGGTTTATTAAAAGCAAAAGATGGTGTCTGCGCTTACGGCGGAGGAATGCTCTCTTCCATCCACGAAACGGTCTGGTCGGTGGAAAGCAAAGAACCTAAGAGACTTCCCTTTGATGCCTTGAACGCCCTTCGGACACCGTATCGGATCGATATTCCCCAGCCGCTTTATTACGTTCTGGAGAAATTCGAAGACCTGTTTAAGATCCTTGATCAGGACCTCGTGGCCCTGCTTGAGAAATCCAAGGAGATGGGCGATTTTCCTCCACTCTTTGAGCCCGCTGGCGAGGAACTTTAATTCTTAATGAACAATTCTTTCTTGAGGTTCAAAGCCTCTTGAGATTAAATGCAAACCTATGCAACAGGTGGCCCAGTACATTTTCCTTTTTCTGGTCGGTACGACGGTACTGAATTTCGTGATCGCATTAGCGGCAAGAATCAAAACCGGCAATAAAGAATTTAATATCCTCGTTAGTTATTGGGTCACATTATTTGTGAATTTCTCGGCGATCGCCATTCTCTCCAAAACGACCAATCAGATTGCCTTAGTCTTTTTTTTCACTGCTCCTCCGACTTTCCTCATCGGCAAGATGCTTCGGGATTCGCGAGAACTCAAAACTAACTGGACTTTAGTCGCAGCTGTTCAGGCAATCGGCATGGGAATTTCGGCCTGGCTTACTCTGAAAACGAATGTCGCCTTTAGCATGTCGCTCATGCCGTTTATTTTCACCATCAGCTGGCCCTGGATTCATCCCATTTACGATACTCTCGTCGCCCGCCGCCATCAGGCGATCTGGATCGAAAAGGGAATGGCGTTGATGTTTATCACCGGAATCATGGGCCATTTCGCATATGCTTTTTATCGCCTTGATGAAAGTGCTGCCTGGTGGGGTTGGTCGCAGTCAATTGCTCACTATCAGTGTTTGTCTATTTTTCTCCCGCTCCTCATTAATCATCGTCGCGAAAGAAAAGAGCGCCGGAACCTTGAATTAGCGATTAAGAAATTATCAGGCAATGAGATGGTGCCCGCGGTCGGCGAAATTGATGAGCTCTATCACTCGTTGGAAGTTCAGATCGGTGAGAAAGAAGAATTCTCCCGGCAGCTCGCTACAACCAATCGCATTCTTGAAGAAGAGCGCGTGTTGAATGACATCCTCATCAAGACCATTTCTCATGACCTCGCCAATCCCTTGACTGTGGTGAGTGCCTATATGGATATGATCAGCTCCGGAAGAATACCTCCCGTGGATCATGAAAAGATTCAGGTCCGCATGCGCTCGAATCTGAAAAGTGCCATGGAAATGATCACGCGTATCCGCCACGCCGTGGTGACCCGCTCTGAAGCTGATCTTGTGAAAGTAGTACCGGTTAACCTTCAGATGGCCCTTAAGCGTGTTGAAATTTTATTTGAAGAAAGACTTCGGAAAAAGAACCTTAATCTCGTCGTTAAAGGCAACCGAGAGGCCCAGGTTCTCGCTGATGAGAATGCGCTGGTAGAACACGTTCTCAGCAATATCGTTTCTAATGCTCTGAAGTTTTCTTTTGAGAACAGCGAAATTCACATCATCATTGTTAGTGAAGCAGAAAAAGTTGTACTCGAAGTCCGCGACTTCGGTGTGGGAATCAATCCGGCCCAATTTGAAAATAGCCGTTTCGCTTCTACTCAGGGAACTAAGGGTGAAGAAGGAACCGGCTTTGGTCTCATTGTGATGGGATACTACATCCGCAGATTTGATGCCACTCTCAGGATTATTTCTCATTCTCAGGAAGGTCAAAAAGGAACAAGCTTCATTATTAAAATGAACAAGTCTGCAACTGCGGAACTAACAACGCCCCCTCCCGCCAACATCTTTGGTTAATTTCCTGCGTAAATACTGCCCCACAAATGAGTTTTGTGAAGGAAGCTCTAACAAAACTCTCAAGTTAGCTTAAATCAATCCAGTATATTAGCAAGGTTTCCTTAAGTGATTATTAAATAGTGAGTATATAATAAGAATGAAAATATTCTTAGAGGACGCAAAACGGGGCAAATTGACTGTGGATAAAGTTGTCATTATTGAAGACGAAAAAGATGTCGGCGAGATGCTGAAGTATCTTCTTGAGAAGAACGCCTTTCACGTCGATTTCTATCAGTCGGCAGAGGATTTCTTCCTCGCAAAAAAGTTTTATTCCACATGCGTGTACATCATTGATTCGAATCTTCCCGGCATTCAAGGTCAGGATGTGATCCGTACGATCCGCTCAAGAGATAAAATCTCCCCCATCTTCATCATCTCAGGAAATACCGAAGGGACAGATATCTCCCAGGGACTCTCCTGCGGCGCCGATGACTATTTACCGAAACCCTTCAACACTGATCATCTCCTGCAGAAAGTCAGAAACTCCGTTCATAAAACGAATATCATTCTCGATAACCTGATGAACGTCGGGATCAAACTCATCCCTGAAGCACATTCCATTCTTCACGATGGGATTACGGTGAATCTCACGGCCCGTGAGTTTACGATCATTGATCGTCTGCTCAAAACTCCCGGTAAGATCGTGACCAGAGAAGAGCTCGTGGGGGATTTCGACGATTCTGAAATTACCGAGCGGACAATTGACGTCCACGTTTCATCCCTCAGGAAGAAGCTCGAGAAAATTAAGCTCGTCATCGACACGGTTCGAGGCAAGGGCTACAAGATCCAGACTTAACTCTCCGAAATCCCATCAATGTAAATTTGTCCCTTCCCTAGACAATAACCCCTCCTGATTGATAAAAACCTCCCATATAAACCCGGAGGTTTCATGAAAGCTCTCGTTATCCTCACACTCTCACTCGTCTCGGCCACTGCCTTTGCCTTACCCCGTGCCCCGCACGACGCTCTTCAGGTGAAGATGAAGTCTCTCCCTGTGGTTGATCTCGCCTACGACTTTGAAGGGATCGTGAAGCTTTCTAACTGCTCAGGCTCGCTGGTTACCTTTGCTGGTCTGCCAGATACTGCCAAGGGTATCGTGATGACCAATGGCCACTGTATCCAGAAGCCAGGCGGATATCTGAATCCAGGAGAAGTCTGGGTGAATCGTCCGATTAAGCGCAAAATGCAAATCTTCAACTCGAAGATGAAACTCGCTCCGATCAATGCCACTAAAATTCTCTACGCGACGATGACCAATACCGATGTCGCTTTCTACGAGCTCGAAGAGACTTACGAAGAAATCGCCTCGATCTTTAAAGTTCGTCCTTTCATGATGGACGGAAATCATCCGGTCGCTGGGCTCTCTATCGACATCATCTCTGGCTACTGGGACCGTGGATATTCATGTGACGTTGATGGCTTCGTGTTCAAGCTTAAAGAAGGTGACTGGAGCTGGTCAGATTCAATCCGCTATACTGCCGGTTGCGATACGATCGGTGGAACGTCAGGATCTCCGATCATTCAGCGTGACACGCGCACAGTTGTCGGAATCAACAATACCCATAACGAAAAAGGGGAACGTTGCACCCTCGATAATCCGTGTGAAGAAGATGAAAATGGAAATATCACTGTGATGTCAGATGTTCGTTACGGACAGCAGACTTTCAACATTTACACTTGTCTGTCACCGGACTTCCAGATCGATCTGTCCCGTCGTGGCTGCACCCTTCCGCAATAGTCATGAAGGGAGCGTTCTTTCAGAAGCCATTAGAGTGGAGTATCGAAACCGCGGATGAGTCCTGGCAACAGGGTGCAAAAGTCCGCGG
This sequence comes from Bacteriovoracaceae bacterium, assembly GCA_046593575.1. Classification (GTDB taxonomy): domain Bacteria; phylum Bdellovibrionota; class Bacteriovoracia; order Bacteriovoracales; family Bacteriovoracaceae; genus Peredibacter. The sequence goes on along the minus strand of JBKJNQ010000105.1, from coordinate 345 downwards.
AACTCTCCGGGTGAAAAACCATGGAGCTGAATCCGTGAAGCTTGCGAAGGCCGGAGCGGGACTCGCTTATGCCGATATCAAGAAAGTTCATGCTAAAGCAGACGGTATTTTAAAGCCGACGCCCATGGTTTCATTTCCCGATTCTGAACTTTCTCCTGGTGAGACTAAAGAGCTCCCCTTCGATCTCGAACTTCCCGCGAATTGCCCGGTCTCAGACAAAAGAGCGACTTACTTTCTGACCTACGGTCAGGGGGGAACGGAAAACCATCTTCAAATGAGTATCACTCCGAGAGTTCTTTTTAATAAACTCGTAGGCCTCCTGGATACCTTTCACCGCTTTAAGCT
>JBKJNQ010000257.1:0-30686 GCA_046593575.1 Bacteriovoracaceae bacterium | reverse complement strand
CATCGCAGGAATCACGATCGGACTCCTCGCTGCACTCATCGTTTTTTTTACATTCTAAACTTTGAAATATTCACGAATCGACGTGCACGCATCTTTTAAGGGAAGAGAGATGATCTGATACGGCTCCATGAGTTTCTGGAAAGTCCGGAGGGTTCCACCTTTCCATTTCTTCACCCGGTTATCCACGAGAAGAATCGCCCCGTGATCTTTCTCAGAGCGCAGAAGCCTTCCAAATTTCTGGTGAAGCGAGCGTGTTCGGTGCGCGAGAAAGTAATCATTGAACTCGTTACCAAATTTAAACTCAAAGAAGTCCCGTCGCTTCTGGATCACGAGATCCTGTCTCACGTCAGGAATTTTATCCACGACGATAAACTGAAGTTTCTCACCGGGAATATCGATTCCCTCGCCGAAACTTTCCATCCCGAGAAGGATGGCGCTTTCCTCGCGCTTGAATTCTTCCACGACGTTTTTCCCCAGACCCTGAACGAAGACCGGAATCTTCCCTTCAAACTCCCTGAGCATAATCTCAACCGCTTTTTCAAAACGCAGGCGCGATGAGAACAAAAGTAAAGTACGCCCACCGAGAGCCTTAATCACCGGCATCACTTCTGTCAGAAGTTCCGGAACGAAGTTGGGATCGGAAATATTTTTCGTATCCGGGCAGAGATACACTTTCGAATTATTTTTATAATCGTAAACGGCTTCAAGGTAGAGACCCGATTTAAAACGCTTCTCGGGAGCGAGATACGTATAGCCGGTCATCCATTCCACACCCTGCACTCCGGAATCCCCTGAGGCATTTCCGAGGGTGGCCGATGTGAAAATCACCGAAGCACTCAGCATGAGAAGTTCGTCATGGATTCTGCGACCGACATCCACCGGGCTTGAGGCGAGCGAGTAACCGTTACTTTCAGTGTACTCGATAATCGTGCACCACTCAGGTGGCTGATCAATGAAATGTTTAAAGGCCGTTGTTAACCGTTCGAGAGCCCCGAAGTTCTGCTCAAACACCGCCCACGCCTTCAGTTTCTGCGGCTCATTACGGAAATCCTTATTTTCCCAGCGGGAAACGTAAGGCATGTAGAGCTGATAGAGATTGGTGAAAATATAGGAAAGACTCTCGCAGGAATTATAAATGGCCGCGGCAAGAGAATCCTTGAGCTCAGTTTTTTTCGGAAACGGCAGTTCATTGGAATACGCCGGGCTGTAGTTCGGAAGTTTCTTGAAGAAATTCTCCATCACATCGGGAAGGGTTTCGAAATGATCGCGCACCATCTTCAGATTAAACTGCGTCTCTTCACGAACCCGTGAAATAGTCGACTCAACCGCGAATTCATCTTCCATCGAGCCCAGAAGATAGATGAGTGACCCCATCCCCTGCGGGAAGTTCTTTAAGAATGATTCGAGTTGGTTGTGCGCAACTTCGATCGTGTAAGCGGAGGTCGCTTCATGCTCAAGTCGGTGGGCCTCGTCCACGACGACAAACTGCGGGCGCGGGATACTTCTGGGCCAGTTGAGCATCAGCGCGTGATTTCCGACGATAAGTTTTGCGTCCTGAGCTTCACGAAGTCCCTGGATGTAAGAGCACTCTTTTGAGAGCGGACAATTCTGTCCCGCGCACGCGCGGTAATCGACGGCGAGGTTACTTTCTTTTTCAGCGAGTTCCGGATTGAGCTTTTTTAGAATGTAAGGGATCTGTTCCCGCGTGAGTTTCTTTTCGTAAGGAACTCTCGAGTTATAAAAGAAAAGCATTTCAAAATAGGCCTTGGCAAAAGTTTCGCCGAAAGGATTCAGAAATACCGGTTCATCATCATTTTCCCGGAAGAGAAACTCGCACAGGTGATTATTACTTCCGACGAGCTTCACGACTTTGGCACTATCCTGGAGATTTAAAAGTTTGAGCATCTGCGGAACATCTTTCACGAGGGCCTGGTCCTGGAGTGTTTTCGTTCCCGTCGCCATGAGAATCGTCTCTTTCTCATTGGTCGCGTACAAAAGTGCCGGGAGTAAATACCCCATGGTTTTTCCCGTACCAGTAGGTGCTTGAATCAGGGCGTGCACACGGTTTTTAAACGCCTGCCCAACTCTCAGGGCCAAAGCTTCCTGAGCGGCACGGTGACGATAGTACGGAAAAACAGTCTGAATTTTTTTTTCATCCCGGAGAATGTTCTGGATATTCTGGCCCGAGAAATCTTTCCCAAAACCCAGGTTCTTCGGTGGCTCCTGAAGGAGATTTTTCTTCGCAACCGTCATGTAGCGATCAAAGGCATCTTCCAACGGATAATCCATGGAGTTGGCAATTTCAAAAAGCTCGTCGACGGAAAGAAGAAAAAATTTCTTGTACCAGAATTCATCCGGAAAACTCATGAAGACTTCGGTGAGTTTCATCCGGAATTCGCGATCTTTGTGCGTGAGATAAGTAGCGAGGAGAAGTGTCTTCAAAAGATCGCGGGAATCTGCGAGACCGCGGTGTTCTTCTTTTTCAGCAATGCCCAGAAGGTTGATGAAGTGCTCGAGATTCAGTGTCGAGGATTCAGGAAAAAGAAGGGCAAGATAAAACATCGAGTCCTGGTAAGTCTCTCTGACTCCGGACTGGGGAAGCCGGTCAAAATAGCGCTCCAGAAAACCTTTTTCAAAATTCGCGTTGTGCGCGAGAAGGGCATGGCCTTCGAGAGAGACAACATCTATCTCCACCTGATTCCAGGCTGGAGCGTGAACCAATTGTTCGTTCGAGATGCCGGTGAGTTTTGTGATGAAGCTTGAAACATGATTTTGTGGACGAACAAGAGAAGAAAAACTTCGTACAAGTTTTGTTCCTTCAAACTGCATAAAGCCCACGTCGATGATCTCGTCATTCGCTGGGGAAACACCCGTAGTTTCAATATCAATGACTGCCCATGATCCGAGTGACATGAAGTCCTTTATGCGAGGTGACAAGCTGAGAAACTACCATAAATGAATAGGCAGACTTTCGTCAATTATGCTAAGTTGCATTAAACTTTTTAATTCAAAGAGGACACAGTGGAAACCATAGCGATGCAGGCGCAGTCCTTCTGTATTCTGATGATCATGATTGCGGGAATTTATTTTCGCAGAAACCGAACTCGTCATATCAGAATTATGAGTGTCGCCATGATTTGGGATGTTCTCCTGATTCTCCAGATTGAACTATCCCGCTCGGCCATCCTCAAAGCATCCAAAGCACTCAGTAATCCCCTCATGCTGAATATTCATGTTTCCATCGCAGTGACAACAGTTCTCCTCTACGGCATCATGATTTATACCGGAAGAAAACTTTTGAGAGGCGAGCACGCGATCAGAAAAAAGCATCGCCTTTTTGGATACACGACTTTCTTCATGCGGGTCCTGACTTTTGCGACGAGCTTTCTGGCCGTCGCCTCCAAAGGATAAATATGTTCGAGTTTGTTGAAGACATCATTAAACAAGGTATTCCGGATGCCACCGTGATGGTTGAGGACATGACCGGGACGCGTGATCATCTCGCGATCACTGTTGTGAGCGATGCCTTTAAGGGCAAGCTCCTGATTGAGCAGCACCAGATGCTGATGGATCTCTTAAAAGAAGAATTAAAAAACAGAATTCACGCGGTGAAACTTCTGACTTATACCAAAGAAAAATACCAGCAAGTGAACAAAGGATAAATTATGCCATTTAATATTCTCAACAACGCCGTAGAAGAAATCTCGGAAGCCGACAAGAGCCTCGATATGAAAGGCCAGATCGATAAACTTTTGAAAAGTTCTAAAGTCGTTCTGTTCATGAAAGGAAACGTGGACGCTCCACAGTGCGGATTTTCTGCCAACTCGGTCGCGATCCTGAAACAGATCGGAACACCCTTTAAGACTTTCAATATCCTCAATGATCCTGAAATCAGAAATGGTCTCAAGGATTATTCTAACTGGCCGACTTATCCACAAATTTACGTTGGCGGCAAACTCATCGGCGGTAACGACATCTTGACTGAAATGTATCAATCCGGAGAGCTTCAGGATTATCTGAAGAATAACTAAATCATGAAAAGAATTGTTGGAAAGATTGATCCTACTGATAAAAACGTGCACATCTGGGGCGCAGGATTTTCCGGGCTCGTCCTGGGTTATTATCTGAAGTCGGAAGGCTACAAGGTAACGATCTACGAGAAGTCCAATAAAGTAGGCGGTAAAATCCAGACGAAGAAAGTGGAAGGCGGATTCATTGAGAAAGGGCCTAATGCTCTTTATCTGAACGCCGACGGACTCGAACTTCTGAAAGAACTGAAGCTTGAACCAATACCGGCAGCAAGAAAGCTCAAGCGTCTTCTGATGGTTAACGGCAAGCCAAAGCGCCCTTTCCAAATGGGACTTCTTTCCCGTCTCGGAGTGAACGTTTATAAAAAACCACCTCTCATTACTGATGGTCTTACGGTTGCTGAATTCTTCCGGCCTTTACTGGGTCAGGAAAATGTAAACCGTTTTGTTTCACCGGTTCTCTCTGGTGTTTATGCGGTTCCCTCTGAGCAACTTCATTTCCGTACCGTCTTCGACCAGGTCGGAAATAAGGCACAGTTCAAATCCTATTTTGATTTTATTAAGCACATGCTGAAAGTTCAGAAAGCACAGCCGAAACTCGAGATTTCCGGATCTGTGAGTTTTGAAGGCGGCATGCAGACTCTTATCAATCGCCTCGCCGAAGTTCTCAAGCATGATATCAAGCTCAACTACCGCGAACCTTTTAAGATGAAGAATAACACCATCATCTGCACCGACGCTCAGAGTGCTTCGGACCTGCTGACTCCGGTGAAGCCAGAGATGGCCCGCGAGCTTGCCCGCATCCGTTACACGGAGCTTACGAGTGTCACCGTGTTCCTTAAGCGGGAGATTCGCCCGCTGAATAAATCATTCGGCGTTCTCATTCCTCAGGATACGGGATTCAATTCTTTTGGAATTCTGAATAATAAGGCGATCTTCCCTCTGAATAACGAAAACCTTCTTTCCTACACACTCATCAGTAAGAAGAAACTAACGGAAGAAGATATCATCAGTGATCTTCGCCAGCTTTTCCCGGAAATCGGAAAAGAAGACATTGATCACACAGAAAACAATCATTGGGATAAAGCCCTTCCAATGTATGATCTTCAGCGCTATCTTTCGGTTAAGAAGCTTCATCAGATTTCTCAGAAAGAAGAGCATCTTGCTGTCTTTGGAAATTATGTTGCGGGAATCAGCCTGAGAGAGATGATCACGGCCGCCAAGAACTTTGCGAAAGATCCGCAGAAATACCCGGAAAACCCATGACAAAAAAAACCGAATTCCCTTATCTCCACGGCTTCTCAGAGACTGAACAAGCTCGTCTCAGGACCCAGGCGGAGTTTGCGGAATTTTCGGTTTACCAGAACATCAATTTCTCTGGTGCGAAGAAAATACTTGAAGTGGGATCGGGTGTCGGTGCTCAGACAGAGATTCTTCTTCGTCGTTTTCCTAAGCTTCATATCACGGGAATTGATCTCAACGAAAAGCAGATTGAAGCAGCTAAAAAATTTATGGGAACTCAACCGAACGCTCAAGGCCGGTATGAATTCCAGCAAATGAGTGCCGATAATCTGAAATTTGAAGCAGGCTCATTTGATGGCGCCTTTCTTTGCTGGATTCTTGAGCACGTGCCAAATCCTGCCCAGGTTCTCTCAGAAGTCAGACGTGTTCTTCGTCCTGGATCAGAAATTGTGATCACAGAAGTCATGAATTCATCCTTCTTTCTTGATCCTTATTCACCGTGCGTGTGGAAATACTGGATGGCCTTCAATGACTACCAATACGATCATGCGGGTGACCCCTTCATCGGCGCCAAGCTGGGAAATCTCCTCACCCAGGTTGGTTACCATCAGGTGAAGACCGAAGTGAAGACGTGGCATTTTGATAATCGCCAGCCCGTGCAGAGAAAGCACACCATCCATTACTGGACTGACCTTTTGTTATCCGCTGCGGATGCTTTGGTGAAGGAGAAGTATGTGGATGAGGAAATTGTTCAGAAAGCGAAAGAAGAACTGGATCGAGTCGCCAATGATCCGAACGCGGTCTTTATGTATTCGTTCATGCAGGCCCGCGCCCAGGTTTACTACTAACGATCTTCGATATCATCGAGCTTAAGAGTTCCGTACAGTCGCCCCTTCCCGTCAGAATGAAAATCCGCATCCTCTAGCGACAGACCCGAAAGCTCCTTCATCTGAAGCGGAAGGATATCTTTTGCCTGAAGTCCACTTACTGCTTCACGGATGGTCTTCAGGACCTTGCCACGAAAGCGCGAAACTCTGCGCACGGAAGAATCAATCCCCAGCTCAGGAATTCCATTAATAAGGGTTTCATCAGATGTATCTACACTGTGAGAGCGGATAATCAGAACCGGTACATCATTCTGATTTTCAAACCTGATGCCGACATTCAGAACCAGAGGGAAACGAATCTCTCTTACACCGGTCGCAATCGCCTCGAGGCGCTTCATTTTATAAATCCCGTCGAGAACAAGCATGCCGGTTTCGCCGACCTGATTCAGGCGGAGTGTGACGTTATTGGGGCCAAGCTTGATTCCGGCCTGGTCGAGAGCATCTTTCCAAAGACCAGCATCAATCGTTGAGGCAAGAAGCTTATTCAGATAATCCTCAGAAGCACTCACCATCATGTCAGCTTCACCGCGTGCCATATGATCCCGAAGGAGCAACATCGATTCTTCGTGGAGGGCAGAAGTCAGGCGGGAATTAGCGATATTTGTGATCTTCTTCATTACGCACTGATCTTTATAAGTGTCGTATCCAGCAATCGTACAAAAATCTCCCAGAGCATTGATGACGAGATCATTGGCGCTGGCAAATCCTGTGAACTGAGAGATTTCAATCTGGCTTCTGATAAACGGGGTTGGTAACCAGAAACGTTTATCAACTTTATATCTCTCCGCCAGCGCCAGAAATGCATCTGAGACTCCTCTCTTCAGGATAGTCTTAGTCTGGGCAAGAATAAACCCCTTGATGCCTTCATGGTTGCGTCTCAGATAGGCGCGGATTTTATCCGGAGAAAAATTAATTGTCCGATTACCGACACGAACTGAGATCCGGGGAATATTAATGGTCTCGTAATTGATGTCGATATTTCCGCTATTGAGATTCGTCGTCATCTGGTCGAGATTGAGTTCATCAATTTTCAGATTGAGCTGTGAGCCCGAATCAATAATCTGGATCTGGGTTAAAAGCTTCACTAGATTTTCATTCTGCGCCCGGATAACAGGTTTTACGATTTCAATCGAAATAACCGGAGTCGAGCGACCGTCCTGAGTGGGGATTTCTACATCAAAAGAAATCTTCCCTGCTTCGATATTAATTTCCGAAGCAGAAAGGTTGATTTTCGCCTTGAAATTCCCACCGGTATTATCGATCGCCTTGAGATCAGTCTTGAAACCCTTTACCTCATAGTTAAATCCATGAAGAGTCACTTTCGTTTTAGCGTTAAAGAAGTCCAGTCCCAGGACATTTCCAAAATCACGAATGATCTCACGCGATGCCTGCGGAAGATATGTTCCGGCAGTTGTGTCACTCACAAGAAGCGAGCCCTCGTAGCTATACTTAAAAGGATCAAGAATATTGAAGTTCCGGAGGAGTCTTCTGATCTTTGATACGAGGAATGATGACCAGTCTTTGTCGAGTTTTGTAACCAGGACCAGGTCAGGTGATCTGAAAGGCTCAGCGATCACACTGAGACTTAGAAGAGCGAGGAAAATGAGGATAATTTTTTTCATCGGACACCCGGATTAAGACTGTTGAATTTAATGTCAGTGATATCGAGATTCATCATGAGATAAGCACCCTGGTTAACCCCGATATACTTCGGCTGGAAAACGACACCTGATTGATTCATGAATCTTGAGACATCCAGCGTGTAGTTTTTGTTCACGTGCTTAAGGAGACTTTCCTGGAGCTTCTTCATCACTCCATTCCGTACGATGTCCGTCATGACATCGACGTTCGAGGCGTAATGGAAATTGTTCGTGAGCCCGGTTGCACTAAAAGGAGAACTCAGGTGCATATTCAGATTCACTCCACCTGTTGCATTCTGAACGAGGGAAGGTGTGACTTCAAGCTCTATCGGGAAATAGATCACCGCTTTGTTGTTGTTGCGCTCAAGCCAGACAGCGATAAGATTCTTCAGCCATTCCGCTATGGATGAGGCCTTGAGTTTATGGAGATCAACGGATGAATTCACAATCAAGGCACCCGTACCACGGTTGGTGAAATGAAGTTTCACATTCCTGATCGAGAAACCCTGAACACCAGCAAGCTTGTCAAATAATTCCTGGTAAAGGCCGGTAGAGTTCACGAGATCCAGAGCACCATTGATAAGTGGTTCAGAAAAAACGAAATTAAGATCTGAAGACCGCTGACCGGAGAGATCCAATGCCGGAAGTGTGCGGTTGGAATTTCCGAGAGTATTATGGACTGACATGATCCTGTTATTCAGCATGAGCCCAAGCTGGCCGTACAACTCGACATCTTTATTAATAGGAGTTGAGATCTTACTGAGGGAAACGCGAACTTGCGCGTTCTTGATAATATCAGCGATCTGCGCTTCGATCGCCGCTCCGGGAAGGTTCGCCGCCTGAGGTCCAAGGGGCCTTCTGTTATATGTATTCTGCGCATGATGATGGGAAAGATATTCATCGAAGGTCACGGGATTCCCACGGCGATAAACTTCCCATGACGTCACGACACTCCGGTGAACAAGATAAACGTTCAGCATTTCTGCCATGTCCGAGGCAATAAAGTCGGCCACAAATGACATCAGTTTTTTCGCGAGAAAAGACTTCCGTCGCAAGATCTCCCCTCTGAGTTTGGATGTATCCAGGACAGTTTCCACACCATCAACAATCAGACTGATAGGCGGAATAGTAACAGCTCCGAAATTGATATCCAGAGCAGGTCCGCCGGAAGTTTCGAGATTTGATGAAACCCGAAGCACTTTTACCCGCGCCACTCCACTGTCAGTGCGAAGTCTTAATGTGGTCGAAAGATTAACCGCTCTGCCGGTTGTATTAATTCTGAGATTTGAAACGGTTGCTTTGAGTCCACTTCCACAGCGTTTAGCACCACGGACTTTATCTTCACATAGAGACATCGTCGGAGCAGTCGCCGTGACATTCGGGATACTGATACTGAGCTTCAGATCAAAACCACTCACACTCGTATTACTGATTTCGGTTTTGAGAGTTGCTGGATCGGCGGTACCGGTAACATTAATAGCGGCAGTCTGCAGGTAAAAATCCAGATCGCGGTTGAGATTAATGTCACTTACTTCATTCAGGATGGGAACTATTGGATTGGAATTCAAGGCAGCTTTCGGCAGGGTGAATTTATAAATATTCGAGGGGATCGCAAAGGTTCGGGAGTTCCTCTGATTCGTATTATATTTCAGGGCCATGAGCATGACTTTGAGAATTCCTTTCTCATTGATTCTTACTGCCATCTGATCCTGGGCAAACGCCTGATGGATCAGCAGAAAAGTAAGAAGTGGAAGAATGAATCTCATAAAACCTCGGGCAACTTGGGGGTAATCTCAGGATTATGCGGGAAATCAGGATTTAACATAAGATGAGAGGAGGAGTTTACCGGACTGTCTAAAGTTTAGACACGCACGTGGGAGCGGAGTGAGGCATCCTTGAGCTCGGTCCAGAGAAGGCTATCCTTCTTTTTACTGAGAATTTCCCAATGGTTGAACTCTTTCAATGCGCTCAAAATTTCTTCAGATTTCCACAAACGTGCTGTGCTCTGGATGTCCTTATCATATTGAGTGAGACGGGGCTTTTGCGCCAGATAAGCAGGATCCATGACCTTGATCAGATGAGATTGCATAAACATGAAGAGACCTCTCATCTTATCGAAGTCACCCTGAAGCTCGATAATTTTCTGGAAAAACTCCAACCGTTTCTTCCGACAAAAAAGTGAGGCCAGCGCAAACTGGTCGAGCTTCTCAACCTGCAGGAGCTCCTGCACTTCACGGATACCCACTTCTTTTGCCTCAGCGTGATTGAGTTTCACCAGGCTCATGGCATTGAAGAGGGCACTCAGATTACTTTCCAGGGAATCGAGAACCCAGCCCTTGGCTTCATAGCTCAAGGGAAGTCTTAGATAATTACAGACAAAATCAAGAAGCTTATTCGGTTCCCAGAATTTTGGTGGTTCAACCTGAAGAGTGGCAGTCTTCCCTTCTTTCACAAGTTTCTTCCATGCCGGAGATTCCGATTCAAAACTTAAAATAACAAATCTTCCGGTCACTCCCGAATGAATGATCTGTTCTATGAGTTCGGTCGGAAGATCATGCGCCTGATGAATGAAAAAACAATCCTGCGTTCCAAAGAGACTCAGCGTCTGGAATTCTTCTTCAATCCAGTTCTTATTAACTTCCGGGGCCATTTTATATAGGACATTGCGGGATGAAACACCCTGGAGAAGATAATCTTTCACCATTTTGAGACAAACGGGATCGAAAGTGGAAATCGCCAGCACACCTTCGAAAGATTCAAGATGATCTTTTTTCACAGCCCCGAAGAAATCCCAGATTTGCCACTTAGAAAGCATACAAGATCATGTCGCGAATGTTGATGGCGGCCTGGCGACTCAGGTTCTCCAGAGTTTTCCGTTGAACACCGGCGTTCTGAGTAGCGACAACCTGAACTCCGGCGTCATCGAGAACTTCACGAGTATACTGCGCATTAAGCGGAATGTTTTCGTTAAAGATGACTCTCGAAGTGAGTTTAATCTGATCGCCGATTCCGGATTTTAAAAGAGCGAGTTCTTCTTCAGTCGGTTTTTTAATCACGATCACCTGAATCGAGAGATTCATGATCGTTGTACCAGGTACGTAGAATTTTTCTCGCTGCCCACCGACAGCATTCGGAGCAATCTGATTGGCAACACGTGAACTTCCTCGTTTCAACGTTTCCGCCAGCTTTTCCGGAGATTTAATAATACAGATCATCACAGCATCGGTTTCAGTATGATATCCGCTACGAAGCTTTAATCCTGAAAATCCCATCAGAAGTGAATATGTATCGCGTGTAAAATCGGCGGAGACATCAGGAAGATTGGAATAATTGTAAAACATCGGAACAGAGAGACTCTGTATTCCGTATTGAGAAAGCGGATTTTCCTGCTGGGTAAAGCGATAACCGCTGCATCCCACGAGGACGAAAATTAAGAGGAGAAATCGCATACTCTGGGTATATCATGGACAAGTGACCTCAGGCTAGGTTACGAAGTTAAAAGATGTTCAAAAAACTGCGCTTCGGTGGATTAAATTATAGGGACTTGGATCGCTTCAAAGAACATGACTTGAAGCGGGATGAGATGAAGTCTTTTTACCAGACTTTCGATTTCCTTGATCTCCTGAAAAAATGGCCCACGATTGTGGGACCAAAAATGTCCAAGGTGACATCCCCTCTCAAGATTAAGAACGATTCGCTTTTTGTGGTGACGACGCATTCCACTTATTCTCACGAGCTGTCCTATCTGGCCGAAGATATTAAACGCGAGATCTTCAAGGCATTACCGGAGCTGAAGAATGTTATTAAAAAGCTCGCCTTCGAAACTCAGGAGAATTATTTCAAGGAGAGAGACAAGACAGTCGTCGACTCCCCCCTACAGCTTCAACCTCCGAAACCAAAGCTTCATCCTCAATCTCCCCAATATAAACTTCTGAAAGTGGAAGCTGATAGACTCTTCGCTGAAGTCGAAGATCCGGAACTCAGATCCATCATGATTTCTATCTATATCCAGACGAACTGAAATTTTTCCATCCGCCCAGCTGCGGTTTTTTCAATCAATAATCTATTTTCTGAAGGCGCCACAAACCACGCCTGCCCATTTTCTGAAAGTGCTTCGAGACATTTTGAGAATAAACTCTCCCAATTATCCTCAAGAAAGCTCCTGCATCTGGCCCGAACCGGATCCGGAGACTGGATTCCTTTCCCCGGAAGATAGTAAGGAGGATTGCAGGTGATCAAGTCGTATTTTCGAACAGGGCGGAAAGCCGAGAAAGATTCCCAGAATATTTCTGAATGAACATCTCCGGGAAGAAAATCTTTTATGTTCTGTGAAAGGAATACTTCCCACTCTTTCTGAAGTTCAACAAAGTCGACAACAGAAGGGGAAAGCTTTCGAGCAAGTTCAAGCCCGATGACCCCGGACCCCGCTCCCATGTCGAGGAGAGAATCGACATGCTGAATCTTTTCTGTGATTTCTCTCACGAGTCTGAGCGAGTCTTCGTTAAAACGGTAAAAATCCGGCTGGAGATAATCTTTCATTGAGTAAGAAAGCGCGCCGTATCCTGAACCAGTTTCTGGTCGATACCACCAATCTCTATGAGTTTCCAGAGTGCTAGCATAAAGGTCTGAGGGTTCTCTAGCTGGGCCCTCAAAAGATGCCTTTTCCCAGGCAGAAACGCCTTCCCCGTCTTACCCGCGTAGAAATCAGAAAGTTTTTCATTTTCCATGAGATAAACAAACCAGAGAGGATCTTTTTCTTCAATGGTGGCCAGCTCAGGCAGAAACGCTTCCGAAATAAGTGAATCTATCGGGAGAAAATACCAGATCCAATAGGCCTGAACTGAATATGGGATTGAGCCTTTTCTCAAGCGCGAGACCAGATGTTGTTCGTCGAGAGACCGGAACCTGCGATATTGAACAAGCTCGGGAGCAATCCGCTCTACTGATAGAAGACTAAGCTTTCCTTCAAGTTGGGTCCCTTCATTTTCATCAAGCTCCTCCAGAAGTTTTGGATCATTCATGAATGACGACAGGTAGAGCGAGAACAGTTCAAATGTTTTTCGGTCTGAAGGATGCCTGGCCATCTTGGAAATCATGGAAGCATGATTCTCAAGAGCGATGCGATGATAAAAAGATGGAGAGGTACTGAAGCCTTCCCAGCTTCTCACCGGCGGCTCTCTCATCATCGCACGTAGGATGTTATCCGATCTCGTGACATTTCCGATCATCAGATAGAGATAGGATTTCATGATCTTCTCAGCGAATGTTTTCTCCGGCACATCGATCAGGACTTCGATGATCCGGTTCTTCACATTAAGATCCGTGATGAGATTAAATTTTGACGTGAGAATTTCTGTCATGAAGGTCGCTTTCTTCTGATCTCCCGCACTCATGGGAACGGCCCGAACCGCTTTTTTCAGCCATAGTTTTACCGGATGATCCTCAGGAAGTTTCAGCATGCATTCGCGGATTTTTATAAGGAATTTTTCATTCAGCCTGTCGGCAGGATAAAGAATGATACCAAGTTGGGTGATGTCACTCTTCAGGTCTTCACAGGTGAAGCCATCGGGTGCCATGGTGCTGGTAACTCTGAGGCCATTGAGATTGATTTCTGTCTGGAAAGTGACGTTACCGATAGGAAGCTGACGTTCTGTTACTTTTTTTTTTCTGCCGGAGCTATTTCCTGCGCGTGAACGGATTCAATGAGCGAAATATCAGCACCCTTAAAGTAACGGAAGATGGCTTTTCTATACAGGAGTGCGGCCAGAATGATGGCAAAACAAAGCAGGGCCAGATACTGGAGGTAATTTTGTTTTTTTAGCGGCGCTTTGGGCACACTCGCCTTAGTGACTTTAGCTGGTTTAGGCTTGGGAGTGGGAGCGGCTACTTCAACTTTTTTTTTTGGTTCCGGAGCAGAAGGAGCTTTAACCTCGGCAACCGGCAGCTGAGAAACATACGTACCGGCAGGTGGAGTTTTTTCCTTCTCACCTTTGAGCTTATTCAGGTCAAAGCCTCCGACCATCGTAATATCTTCTTCCTGCACACCTGGTCTTGGAGGGGACGTCAGGATGTCTTTAGCTTCACTGATAGGATTGAAAGTCTGAATTTCACGACCTAAAAGAAAGCGCGAAACCATTTCGTCTTCGCGAATAAAAAACCAGAAACCATTTCCGGAACAAACTTCATCATCAGGCTTAATCGATCCGTTCTGGAGAAGCTCCAGCGCTTTCTCCTTGGAGATAGGTCCAAGGATGTGATTCGATTTCGTTCTGATGAGCCAGTTTTTACTCATGGTCACCTTGCCAATAACCCGATGAGGGCCGCGAGATCCTGATCGTTAAATCTAAGACCAAGCGAGATCGTCGCACTTTGATGTCCATTTTTTGAAATCAGATCTTCACCAGCAATACGGGTAAAGAGAACATTCCAGAGCTTAACTTCCGTGAAGAAACGGGCATTAGGTCCTGCGTCCTTCTGATAATCAAACATTTCTAAACCAGTACGAGTTCCCCATTGAGGGAAGTAGTAATCAAGTCCTACACCGCCGGTTGATTCGATCAGACCCGCGCGAAGTCCGAAGCGCTGAATCCGCCTTCCGATCTGCAGGTTGAATTTAAAAGAGGATTTATTGAACTTACGGGTATTTTTCTTCGTTTCAGGGCCATTGTTAATACTGGTAAAGGTTTCCTGTTTGCGCTCGTTCTGCGGACCGAAATCATTGGTGACAATACCTATGCGGAAGAATCTTTCCGGAGCAGGATAGATATCAATATCAAATCTGGTATCTGATCCGTTTCTGGTATTCGCACCGGTCGAGAGACCGATGTCTGCTTCAATGTTATTGATCCGGTTAACCAGACGATTCACACTGGAGAGAGTCTGGGATACCTGATCCACGACGGCGTCATCGCGAAGAAGTTTACCAACCGTACCCTTACCGTCTTTTACGTCTGCAATAATGACCTTGATGTCGGAAACAGCTGCGTCAGCTTTATCCAGGATCGGTCCGATCTTCGAGAGATCGGCCATGAGAGAATTTTTCTGATAACGATCAGTTTCGAAGGCCAGCTGCTCGGCCACAGCGCGAACATCTTCCACGATCTGATTAATTTTTGTTTCATTGCCAGTCGTAACCCGCTTCAGACTCGAAGTGATGTCGTCAATATTCGCCATGATTTTTTTCACGACGTTATTACCTTTATCATCACGAAGAGCTTCTTTGATCGTGATCGCGATATCTTTTACTTCCTTCAGAACAGCAGAAGCATCCTTGGCAAGATCATCAAAACCACCACCGCCAGTGGTGGAGATCAGGGATCCTTCTTTCAATCTTTCAGTCTGGGCTTCACCCAGGTCCATATCAATAAACTTGTCTCCTAGAAGACCTACACTCTTGATTTTTAATTTTGCATTGGGAGTAACGTGAACTTTTTCCTGAATTTCAAAAGTCACGAGTGCTTCGGAGCCTACGAGCTCGATTTTCTTGATCCGACCAGCATTGATACCGGCCACCTTAATAGGTGTTTTTTCGAAAATGCCTGAGGCATCTTTCAGAATGGTTTTGTATTCCACATGAGATCCAAACCCGGATTGGTTTGAAGTGATCTTGAGTGACATCACCACTACACTGGCCATCGCCGCCAATGTCAGCAATCCTACTTTAAGTGGGTTCAAGAATTTTACTCCGTCAAAATTCAATAACACGCTAATCGGTTATTATTTTATTCTAAGCGATTCCGGCTATAACTCAAGGAATCTTCGTATGACGGGATTTTTAGAAGCCTTAAATGTTTCCACATTTAAATGCTCAACTACCTGTCCCTGTTCCATGAAAACAATGTAGTCAGAGTATTTTAGTGTGGCATGAATATCGTGAGAGATGATGATCGAAGTAAAGCCGTTATGTTCATTCGCGCGATGAGTGTCCCGCATAAGATCGTAAACCACATGAGTGGTGATAGGATCGAGACCAGATGTCGGCTCATCATAAAGCATGATGTGAGGATCGAGTGCGAGACCTCGGGCGAGACCCACTCTTTTTCTCATCCCTCCAGATAGTTCGGAAGGCAATCTGAAGGCAGCTTCTTTGCTGATTCCCACGGAATCCAGAAGTCCCATAACTTTTTGTTTAATTTCTTCTTCGTTCATTTTCGTAAATTCCCGCATCGGAAAAGCGACGTTCTCGTAGCTCGTAAGAAAATCGAAGAGGGCCGCGTACTGAAAAACCATGCCGAAGTTCCGGCGAAATTCACGAAGCTCGAGTTCCGTCATGTCATTGAGACACTGGCCTAATACACTCACCCTTCCCGAAGTCGGTTTGGCGAGACCAAGAATATGTTTCATCAGTGTGGTTTTACCGGCGCCGGAAAATCCGAGAATGGTCGTGATTTTTCCGGTGTGGACACCAAAGGTGACATCTCTCAGAACAGGTGAAGTTCCGAAGTTCTTCACCAGATGATCGAATTCGACTGAATATTCTCCGGCGTAACGTTCGGCCATCAGAGAACCTTCACGAGAAAGCTCGTGAGGAAGAAATCCACAACGAGAACGGTGATCATTCCCCAGACCACGGCCATGTTTGTTCCCTTCCCTACACCCTCGGCTCCCCCAGTGACAGTAAAGCCCTGGTAAGTTCCGATGATGCCAATGAGATAACCAAACACCGTCGCCTTGATCAGCCCTTCAGCAATCATGCTGAGATTCATGATGTCGGAAATTTTCTGAGTGTACATAATGGGATCAATCGAGAGAATTTTTGTTCCCACGAGCCATGAGCCCCAGTAACCAATACCGAGAAAAAGCGCTGAGAGCATTGGAAGAGCGATCGTTGCACCGAGAATTCTGGGAACGGCGAGATATTGATACGAATTTATTCCCATCACTTCCAGGGCATCAATCTGTTCGGTCACTTTCATGGATCCGATCTGAGCGGCCATGGCAGCTCCACAGCGACCGGCCACCACGAGACCAGAAAGTACGGGAGCAAGTTCTTTCGCCAGAGCAATTGCAACGATGGGCCCGATAAAGGAATCTGTATTGATCGCTTTGAATCCCGAATAAATCTGGAAAGCGAAAACCGCACCAGTGAAACTTGCAGTGAGAAAAATGATGAAAATGGATTTGTTCCCGATGAAATACAGCTGATCAAAGAGAAGGACAAAGCGGTAAGGCGGCTTGAACGTCCAGTAGATCGTATTCATCGTGAAGTTCGTGAACTCTCCGAGCCCATTAATCCCATCCAGGATATATTTCCCCAGACCTTCCACACGACTAATCACCATTTGTTTCATGAAACTACTTTATCTTATAAATTCTTGGAATTCGACCAGTGATCCCGCACATCAGTGCGTAGGGAATTGTTTTCATCTGAGTAGCGATGTCAGTTATCACACGATTGTCATGGTTCCAGATTTCTACCACGTCTCCCGCTTTGATTTTTCCTGCGACCTCGGGAGAAAACAAAAGAAACGTCATATCCATATTCACGCGGGCAAAAATCGTACAAGGAAATCCATTTACCGTGAGTTTTATTCCCGAAGAAAAAGTTGGAATGCCGTCACCGTAGCCCACCGGAAGAACAGCGACGTATCCATCAACGCCGGCAACATTCACGCCGTACCCCACAGGAGTTCCCTTCTTCACCGGAAAAGTCTTGATCACTTTCGTAACAAATTTCGAAATCTGATGACCATCCCAGACTCGGGGTTCGATGCTATATGGGCCGTACATCATGAGTCCCGGGCGAACATAGGTATCATCCACACCGATTTTCTGTTCAATCGCCCCGGAATTCGCTGTCGAAGTTTCCTGAACCGGCACTCCCGCATCAGATAACAGTTTTTTTGCTTTCGAGAATTCTTCGATCTGTCTTGTGGTCTTGTCCCCGGCTTTTTGCTGAACATACGAATAAGCAAAATGAGTCATCAGATGCTGGATACCGCGGGCCTTCAGCCGCGGTAAGTTTCCTTCAAGCTCTTCGAGTGTGAAACCTAAACGATTCATCCCCGTATTTACTTTCACCACCAACGGAACATCCTTCATCTTTTCGTCTCCAAGAAAATGCTTCAAATCTTCCGGCTGATGAATGACTGGCGTGATATTGAAATCAACGTAAGCGGAACGAAGTTTAGCATCAGAAATTTCGGTGTCGGAGAAAACGAGATATTCCACATCAAGAGAAGGACACTCTTTAGTGAGTTTCAGCGCCTCACCCAGCGAAGCCACGCCAATTTTGTTAATTCCCTCTTCGCGAACCAGATGCTGAGTAATCGGGATGATGCCATTCCCATAAGCATCGGCCTTCACCATCGGCAAAATTTGAGCTTTACCGGAAAGGGCCCGGATTTTCCCCAGATTTTCACTGAGAAGATTGAGATTGATTTCAAGATAACTTGAGTGCCTCATCTAGACTGAAAGCTTTCTCTCATTACGTGTCTGATGCATGAGGCGCTTACTTTCTTCTTTCACGCGAAGTTCTTCAAACTCACGCTCAAAGCCGCGGAAGTAATGCGACGATGATGGCGGAAGAAGCTTGAGACTCGGAAGCATGTCCTCAGTCAGGACCTGAGTGTTGTCCTCAAAGAATTTCCAGAATCCGAACTGCTTCATGAATCCCTGGAGCATGCGGGTTTCACTCTCCACATTTTCTTTCGGAATAAAAAACACCACATGCCACGGACCCATGAGAGATAGTTTTGTCGATTTCTGAAGGCGACCGGAAAGCTGCAGGAAGAAATCATTGAAGAATGCCGACCAGTAAAACTTATTCGACGTTCTTCTTTTCGCAGCATCAGTCAGAGGAACAAGCGAGAGCGCCATGATCCGGAGATCGGCATCGATCGTATCGCTCGAGAGGCGATCCATCGTATCGAGAGCTTCCCACATCGGCATGAACTGCGACTGGTACTGAGGAATATCTCTCTGAAGTTTTAATTTCCTTAAAGATGAAGAAAGCGAGGACTCAAGAACATCCCACGGAAAATTCACCATTCTCTCTTCAGAAAATGAAATGTAGAGAAGCATCTCAGGAAGATGAGAAGCTCCATGAATGCGGATCGAAACCGGCTCCATGTCGAACAAATCATTGGCCACCTGAAGTGCCATGTCCTGTGCGAACTGCTCAATTCCGTGAGTATTTGCCTGACCCAGCCACAGCGATGGGAAGGGATGAAACTTCTTTCTCGTAATTTCCGGAGCAACAAGTTTTTGTCCGCTCTGATTCAGCTCAAAGAGACCGTAACCCGTAATGCCTTCCCAGTTTTCAAGCTTGTTCACCAGGCTTGCGGAGAAATCGTTCGTCGTCGCTTCGTGCTCCATTTCAAGGCACAGGTTTCTGATGAACTCATAGTGTGCGATGAACTCTTCAGCCGCCGAGCGCTCAGAGATAAGTCTCTGCGAACGACTCTGAATTCTATCAACCTTCTGGCGCAGATCAGTCATCTCAGCGTTCTTCACTTTTTCGGTGCGAAGAGTGCCGACGAGAGATCTTAATTGAGAGTTGAGAGAAATATCCTGATGAAGGTATCCCACCGGCTCAAGACCAAGTGTGGATTGAAGAAGAATTTTCGTCGTGTCTTTTGAGAAGAACGCGTATTTAAGAGATCCGTCTTTCACTTTCGGGTGATTCCGGAACTGCACACTTCCCTGACTCATCTTTGTGACGTCCACGATCAGGAGATCGGGAAGTCCAAGTTGAGAAGCACCCCAGAAGTCTTCAAGAGACTGGTAGTGGTGAGCGAAAATGTCCTGGGTTCTGAGAGCAGTAGAAACATCCTTGGCGCCTGAAAGGTCATCCATGAGAATGGCAACGACGAGCTCTGATCCTTGAGTTGTCTGCATAAAAACGGCCTCCAAGCCAAATTCACTTATGCAATTATCGTAACTGTTGCCAGAATGCTGCGGCAAGAGCTTTGAGGTCTGTCTCGTCAGAATTCGTCATTTTCCAAGGGATTCGGACGAAAACCTTCTGTCTCTTCTCGAAGAGAAACCGCATGTAGTTCTCCCCTTTCTGGGCCAGAGGTCTCAGCTGATCCTGAGAAACGCGATACCAGGCAGTCTCAAAACTTACTTCCAGCAGGAAAATCCGCGTTTTTTCACTGACGCCCGCGAAGTTTTCTTCATTCAGGCTCCCCCCTCCGAGGGCTAAAATTCCCCTACCGGGAGTGGCGACCCAACGGCTGAGTTCCAGCTCTTCCAGAACGCGGAACTTGTCCCAACCCCAATCCTCGATGCAGCTGGCGAGACTTGCCCGCCCTTTTCCGTGATTCAGGAAGATCAGTTCATCCAGATCATCGAGCTGGCGCCAATTATCGGGAGCGGTCCGTTTGAGTTCCCTCAAAAGTGAGCTTTTTCCCGCACCGGCGAAGCCGGCAATAAGAATTTTTTCGCAATCAGCCATAAGGGCCCTTGTGAGTTTGTGAATTCTCCCCTATTAAACAGGGAAATAAGCAAAAGGTCTTGTATGCAAAAACACGAAAAAATCGGCGCCCAGATTAATCTGATAAAAGTCGCCGCCAGTCTTCCTCTGGAATTTGAATTCGATAAGGACGACACAGACTGGATCCGCGAGATGCTGGTTGAGCTCAATGAAAATGCGACTGATAAGAGCCCCGACGAGTACGTGAAAGAAACAAGTCTCGTGGCCTTCGGAACGGTAGAGAAAAAAAACAAAAATGATCTGGGAGAATATCTCCTCGTTAAAGGCACGATTGAGGCGACTTACGCCACGGAATGTATCCGGACTCTGAAGCCCATGCGAAAAGATCTCGATGTCACTTTCAAGATCTGTTTTATCGATCAAGCACTCGCAGACACAGAACTTTTCAAGGATATCGATGAGACATATGTGGATAACGAGGTCTACGAGATCTATTTCTATGACGATAGGACTGTTAATTTCCAGGAAATGATCCACGAGCAGATTTTCTTACATCTGGACTTATACCCAATTCTTGACGCTGATAGTAAACTTGAAGGTGTGGATACGCCGGAGCCTTGATTTTAGGCTTGGCAAGCCAACCTAACTATATTAGAAATAGAAACTCATTTTTTAACTCATAAGAATCGATCCTATATTCGGAGGCATTTGTGGCAGTACCTAAGAAAAGAACCAGCGTTTCTCGTAAAGGCTTAAGACGAGCTGGCCAGCATCATAAACTTTATAGAAAGTTTCCACAGTCATGCACGAACTGCGGTGATTCTCAGCTTCCTCACCATGTATGCGCTACTTGTGGCCATTACAAAGGTAAGCAAGTTATGGAAATCAAAGTTAAGGCAGAAGCCACCGCTCAGGCCTAATTTCATCTAAGATTTTTTATAAGAAAGCCTTCGCAAGAAGGCTTTTTTATTTTGAGGGTATTTTTATGAAGCAGTTCAATACGAAAATCCTGGGTACCGGCTCCTATATGCCGGACAAAATCCTCACCAATCACGATATCGCCAAACGGGTCGATACTTCTCACGACTGGATTGTTGAGCGCACCGGAATTCATGAGCGCCGGATTTCCGATCTTTCAAAAGACGAAAATCCTTCAGGCATGGCCGCACGTGCGACTTTGAAAGCTCTGGAAGCCGCGAACCTCACACCAAATGATATCGACTGCATTCTTCTTTCTTCCACCATGGCCGATCAACCGATGCCGAACGCGGCTTCCATGCTTCAGTTCAAGCTCGGGATCACAAATAATTGTCCTGCTCTTGATGTGAATGCTGCCTGCTCTGGCTGGATGTATCTGCTTCCGATGGCGGACGCGATGATCAAGACCGGCATGTACAAACACATTCTCGTGGTCGGTTCAGAAATGCTTTCGAGCTTTAACAATTGGGATGATCGCAACACCTGCATTCTCTTCGGAGATGGTTGTGGTGTCGCTATTCTCGGGCGCGCGGCCGAGAATGAAGATTCAAAAATTTATTCCACAGTTCTGTCTTCAGATTCTTCCAAGAAAGATCATCTCGCTCTCTGGGCGGGCGGATCGAACATGAAACTCACGCACGAACTACTCGACAGTAAAGATCAGTGGATGACCATGAACGGCCAGGAAATCTTCAAGGCCGCCGTGAAAACCATGGCCGCTCACGCTGAGAAAGTTGTGAAAGATGCTGAGCTCACCATTCATGACGTGGACTGGTTCATTCCTCACCAGGCGAATCTTCGTATCATCGAAGCCGTTGGTCAGAGATTCAATTTCCCTGCGGAAAAAGTTGTCATCAACGTTCAAAAATACGCCAACACTTCTTCTGCTACCGTGCCGGTCGCTCTTGATGAGTGGATCCGTGCCGGCAAAATCAAGCGCGGAGATAATGTTCTTCTCGCCGCATTCGGTGCCGGTCTCACTGCCGGAGCAGTCTTCCTGAAATACTAGGAGCCAAATGAAAGTCACAGTTGTTTTTCCCGGACAAGGCACTCAATACGTCGGCATGGGGAAAGTTTTTTCTGACCACGCTCACTTTGAAAAGGCCAACAAAGCCACCGGCTACGATCTCAAAAAAATGATGCTCGAAGGCCCGGCCGATGATCTGAAACTCACCGAGAACACTCAGCCCGCAATTGTTGCTCACTCACTGATGCTCTTTGAAAAACTCGAAGGGTTACTCAAAAATAAAAATATTACAATTGAGCGCGTACTCGGCCACTCGGTCGGCGAATACGCAGCCCTGGCCGCTTCCGGAGTGATGGGGTTTGAAGATGCAGTTCGTGCTGTTCACTACCGCGGAAAATACATGCAGGAAGCAGTTCCGGCGGGCAAAGGAACAATGTACGCGATCCTGAAGCAGGATGAAAATACGGTCAAAGATGCTTGTGAAGCGGCTTCTACAACAGAAGAAAAAGTTCAGCCGGCCAATTTCAATGAACCCTCGCAGATCGTTATCTCTGGAGACAAGTTTGCGTGTGAGCGCGCGATTCGCCTGATGGAAGACAAGACCGGCGGCAAAGTGAAAGCGATTGAACTCCAGGTCTCGGCACCCTTTCACTGCGCGCTGATGAAGCCCGCCGAACTGAAACTAAAATCTGTTCTCGAAAAAATGGATTTCAAGAATCTTAGGTACCCGTACATCGCTAACGTTGATGCCAAAGAGTACGCAACTGATACCAATCCTCAGATCGTGAGAGAGAATCTTTTGAAGCAGGTTTGCGGTTCCGTTCTCTGGACTCACTCCATCCAAAAACTCACAGACGACACTGTGATCGTTGAATGCGGTCCCGGAAAAGTTCTCGCGGGACTTATCAAAAAAATTAATCCGAACATTAAAGTCATCAGTCTTGATACCGAGACTGGTTTCGCCGAAGTGGAGGCCCTGTGATCGCAACTTACTCAGACCTTAAAGACAAAGTCATTCTCGTAACTGGTGCTGCCCGCGGAATCGGCAAAGCTGTTGCACTCGCACTTTCTGCGCAAGGTGCTCATGTCGTTTTCAACTATCGCGGGGACGAGGCCAAAGCCATGGCGCTCAAAGAAGAACTCGAAAAGGCCGGCGGAAAAGCGACGGGTCTTAAATTCGATGTGACGGATTACGAAGCGATGACAAAAGCGATTGATGAATTCACAAAAACTGTCGCTCCTATTTCAGGGCTCGTGAACAATGCCGGGGTTTCGAAAGACACTCTTCTTCTCAGGCTTAAACCGGATGAAATTTCTTCGATCATCGATACCAACTTAAAAGGTGCGATGATGGTCACTCAGGCACTCTCGAGAAACTTTCTCAGGGCCCAGGACGTGTCGATCGTTCACATGGGTTCAATTGTGGGACTAATGGGAAATCCTTCGCAGGCAGCGTATGCCGCTTCGAAAGCGGGCCTCATTGGGTTCTCAAAATCCATCGCGAAAGAACTCGCTTCGCGGAACCTCAGATCCAATGTTATTTGCCCGGGTTTCATTCAAACTGACATGACCGATGCCCTCCATGATAAGGCGAAAGAAGAATATAATAAGGCGATTCCTTTAGGCCGATTTGGCACGACTGACGAAGTGTCTAATCTCACGTGTTTCCTACTGAGTCGCGCGTCAAGTTATGTCACCGGAGAGGTGATTAAAATTGACGGCGGGCTCTACATCTAATAACTTAACTGAAACTTTAATAGTTCAAGTTAATGATTTTTCTCATCTCGGAGGATACTGAAATGGAATTACAAGACAAAGTTATCAAGCTCGTTTCTGAAGCTACAAAAATGGACGCTGCTAACATCAGCATGAATACCAGCTTCGTGGACGACCTCAATCTTGATTCTTTGGACATGGTCGAGCTCATGATGAAGATGGAAGACGATTTCGGCGTTGAGATCCCTGAATATGAAACAGAGAATCTTAAGTCTATCGGTGATGTTGTCACCTACCTCAAATCTAAATCTCACTAATCGTTCACAGGCTCCCTTCGGGGAGCCTTTTTCGTTTTAGGACCTAATTATGAAAATAAATCGTGTCGCAGTTACTGGAATCGGGGCCATTTGTGGACTCGGAAACTCTCTTCCTGAAATTTGGGAAAATGCCCTCGCCGGAAAATCCGGAATCTCAACTATCGATCGCATGTCGACGGAAGGTTGGGCGGTAAATTTCGCGGGTGTCGTCAGAAACTTCAAACTTTCTGAAAAGCTCATGGAACTGAAAGATCAGGATCGTTTTGATCTTTTCAATCAATACGCTCTTCACGCGGGAGATGAGGCGATTACAAAATCCGGCATTCTCGAAGCGGGTTATCGGCCGGAAAAAATCGGAATCGTGTTCGGAACAGGCCTCGGTGGATTTCCTCATATCGAGCAAAACATCATAGCGATGCATGAGAAAGGACCACGTCGTGTGTCTCCTTTCTTCATTCCTTCCGTCATTCCGAATATGGCGCCGGGACTCATGGCGATTCATTACGGTTTCAAGGGAATCAATTTCTCGATTGCTTCAGCATGCGCCTCTTCGGCTCACGCGATCGGTGTCGCCGCGACAGAAATTATGCTCGGTCGTCAGGACGCCATGATTACTGGTGGGACAGAAGCCGTAGTAACGGCATCTCCCATGGCGGGATTTGCGAACATGAAGGCCCTCTCGAAAAGAAATGAAGAACCTACGAAGGCTTCGCGTCCTTATGATGTCGGTCGCGATGGATTCGTGATGGGTGAAGGAGCGGGAATTCTCGTTCTCGAAAATTATGAAAAGGCCAAAGCTCGTGGAGCAAAAATTCTCGCTGAAGTTGTAGGCTTCGGAGCTTCAGACGACGCTCACCATATTACTGCCCCACATCCGGAAGGACTTGGTGCTCTCATTTGTATGGAGCAGGCAATCGAGCTTTCAGGAATTAAAAAAGAAGAAATTGGTTACATCAACGCTCACGGAACTTCGACTCCGCTCGGGGATGTTGCTGAAACAGAAGCGATCAAAAAAGTTTTCGGAAAACATGCTTATGATCTTCGCGTGAGTTCAACCAAGTCGATGACGGGTCACCTTCTGGGTGCGGCCGGCGGACTTGAGTCGATCTTCTGTATCATGGCCCTCGATACCGGAATTCTTCCTCCGACCATCAATCTGGATAATCAGGATCCGGCGTGCGATCTCAATTACGTTCCGAACAAACCGGAAAAACGTGATCCGCTCTATGCCCTCAATAACTCGTTTGGCTTTGGCGGAACGAACTCCTCGACCATCTTTAAGAAATTCACAGGTAACTAACAATTAAGGCCTCTTCGGGGGCCTTTTTGTTATAATGATCTGGTGAGAATCCTTCTCCTTCTTCTTATTCTGGCCGCCTGTAATTCTTCTGGCGGAGGTAAGGGAACTTCAGCATCTTCCACCTCAATTACACTTTCGTTTACGAGGACTCCGGCTGTGGGAGTGGATCCATTTACCGTGCGAACGACTCTCACGACCAATGGCTCTCCTCTTTCTGGAAAAACCCTCTCGCTGACTATTCCGAAAGGAGTGGTGAGTGCCGTGACCGATAATGGAGACGGGACTTACGATTTCACTGTGACCCCAGCAACTTCAGGTGTGTATCCAGTGACAGTGACTTATGGAAGTCAGTCGATAAGAAGAGATGCTCTTGTGTTAAGCACGATCGCAACTGGTGCGGGACAACCGCTCCTTGTTCCGGGTCTGGTGAACACTGAGGGATATGAAGACGGAATTACCATCACACCGGATGGAGAATATCTTTTTGTTCAATACGGACCATTTTATTTCAGCGGACTTTTTCTTCTCTCAACGATTTGTGCAGAGGCCGGCTGGTCACTCTATGATCTCACCACGTGTCCCGGGAAAACCGACAGTGATTGGGTCTTTGATACCATCGGTCCCTACGGCACAAGCTCACGACCGAATTTTCCGGTGGGAGAAATTAGCGGGGGGAATCTGACTCATCTTCAGATCACTGTTCCAGGAGTCGCCAATAACATCGCACTTTTCCCGACAGTGTTTTATGGATTCAAAAGACAAAGTGACGGTACATTTGCCCAGCCATTCAAGGTTGCTTTTAATGATGTGAAAGGGGCCAATGGCCCTTTCGGACTTTCATTTAAGAACAACGGCACCTCTGCAACTTTTCTCATGGCCTGGAATAATTATCTCTCCGATGGCGGTGATGATGGAGCAGAGGTTTATTTCGGGACGATGACTCTTGGCCAGAACAAGAATCTGGGTGACGTGACCTATACCGGAGAAGCTTTCGCCAGCATTTCTCCCAATGTTACGAGAGTCAATATCCCGAACGCTGACAACCAGGGAAATCCGCATCTCTATTACGACGGGACTGGCTCGATCCAATCCATCTGGGTTGATGATGAATCGGGATCGCAGAATCTGGCGGTTCATGAACTCACGGCCGGAACTTTTCCAACCGGAGCATGGGCGGAAACAACACTCGCAGCGAAAATTAATACTGTTGGGTCGGAGTCGCAACCTTTCTTCACAGGAACAAGACTCTATCTCACCCGTGATGGGAAGATTGTTTATCACGACTATCTCGGAGGAAGTTTTACGCTCAATACTTCCTGGGGAAATGAAGTGATCGTTCTGAGTTCAGCGGACTCTGCCATTGGCGGACTGTTTGGATTCGGTGAACCGACCATCGCCGCTTACGGCGGAAAAACTTATCTCTACTTTGCGTATGTCGAAAATCGCGCCGCCGGCGTGGGTATCGGTCGAATAGATTTTAACCTTGGTGCTGGATTCATGGAAATTCCCTGAGTGAACGCAGACGATATTGGTAAAAAAGCTGCCCTCCTCTCCATCGTGGAAATTGGCCTCGGAAGTTTTCTGCACGCCTTCTCGATTCCGTTCGCCGGACATTTTCTTTCTCTCAATCAGGGCTTCATTCTCACCCGTGCCGCGATGGAATCGAAAGATCGTCGCGCACCCGGAATTATCAGCGCCGTTGCTGCTTTTTTAAAATCACTCTCACCTGTCGGAAAAAAACTCACACCGATGCTCGCCATCGGTATGCAAGGCCAGCTTTATAACGTGGGACTTTTTCTCCTGGGAAATAATGGCTTTGGAAGAATTCTGGGGATGTCGCTATTGTGCCTGTGGGGATTTATTCAACCACTCGCTCTTTATTTCATTCTCTACGGAAAAACACTGGTTGAGATGGCCGAATATTATTCCCAGGAACTCAGTAAGGTCTTTCACGTCACCCCCGATGATTTCCTATCCATTCTTATTTCGCTGGTTGTGTTTAAGTTAATCTGCGGAGCTGTCGTTGTGATCTTGGCGCAGATTCTGAAGAAAAATAAAGTTGATCAATACGAGACCTGGCTCATCTCAAAACATAAACCTCAAGAACAAAAGATTGAAGGAAGTGCCTGGATCCTTGCGCTGAAAGATCTCTTCTCTCCGGTCTTCATCCTGACCTGGCTTCTGATGCTTTTATTTTATCTCTATTCCCAGCACGCAAAGGCCGATCTCATCTGGATCCTTCTGCGTCCAGTGGCCGTGGGGTATCTGATCTTTCTCACGCTGAGGATCTTTCCCGTCCAGAAAATCGTTCCGTGGGTAACAAACCGCTACCCTTTTCTTGGGCGGGCTATCGAAAGTGCCTTAAAACAGATAAGGGGCCTTTAAATCGTCTAATCTTTGTTTCTGTTAACGAATAGACGCTGGCCCTAAGATGACCTCATGGGCATATCACGCGACCTGAAAGAAAAATTTGAAAAGTATGATATTGAAGAGAGAGACCGGATCATCCGTATGGGATGGGAAGACCGCACGAGCTATGAAGCAATTGAGCTTCAGTTTAACCTCTCACCATCAGAACTCGTTCATTTTATGAGATACGCGCTTGATGAGAACGGCTTTAAACGCTGGCGCCGAAGAGTTCACGAACAGGGAAAACTGAAAAATAAACCGCATGATGACTACCGCTTCAAGTGCAAATCTCAGCGGATGGATGGCTCGACCAAAAATTATAAGTAATCTCCCCGTAGATAATAATTAT
Organism: Bacteriovoracaceae bacterium; assembly: GCA_046593575.1. GTDB lineage: Bacteria > Bdellovibrionota > Bacteriovoracia > Bacteriovoracales > Bacteriovoracaceae > Peredibacter. The sequence continues at coordinate 2,477 of JBKJNQ010000257.1, read as the reverse complement.
TGATCTAAAGCAAACTTCCCACTTATTATTGAAGAATGAAGCACCATCATTCAGACTCCGGATTTTCTCTCCTCGAAATCATGATTGCCGGGGGCCTTCTTGCGATGATGGCCATGTATGGTGCAAACATGATTTCTCAACAGCAGGCAGGTATGAGAGCACTCATGGCCCGAAGCGAAGCTGAGGCGATTCACGAAAATGTGAGAAAAATTCTGGTCGATCCTGAAAGTTGTGCCGCCACAGTTAAGGAAAGCTACGCAACAGCACCTGTGGACATTTCACCACCCCTGATACTGACGAATGTCGTAAGAAGAAAACAGAATCCTGCTACCGGGATATGGTCTGACCAGATTTTTTACAAAACCGGTACGATCTACGGTGGTGGTCTCGTAAAAATTCAATCGATTCTTCTCAGAGATCAAATCGGAAGCGACTTAACTCCGGGACCGAAGCTTGTCTTTAAGTACGAATTTATCGGTAAGATTACCGGAGTAAGCGAACAGACGAGAACTGTAGACGTTGCAGTTAATTACCTGGCACCTACGAGTCTTCCCACTTATGACTTCAGTTGCTCAACAATTATTACTGGCGGAGGAAATACTGTCGCAGTTACGATGGTTTCATCGCCACCCGGAGGATCGGCCAGTACAGTGACGATCCAATGTCCAGCAGGCACGAAACGAATTGCCTGCATGGGAACGAGAACTGCTAATTTCGCAGATACTTGTGATGAAGATAAATGTGGTTTCATTGGCGTTGGTCCCATCCCCCCTGAAGGTTGCCGTCTCTCCATCGATACAGACGCAACAAACCCCGTGGTGTGGGCGACTTGTATTCCTATATAGGAACTCTCAAATGATCACGAACTTTTAAAAGTTGGGCGACTATGCTGAGAGCAATTTCCGCTGGCGCATTTCTCCCAAACTCTTCACCCATCGGACAATAGAATTCTTTAAGCCTGGCCTCGGGCACTCCTCTTTCAGCAAGATCCTGCTCGAGACGATTTCTCTTCGCTACACTTCCGATAACTCCCACATACGGAAAATGTCTGTGCGTGAGGGCCTTCACCAACACCGGCATGTCCGTGGCATGACCCATCGTCATACTGGTAATGAAAGTGGAATCAAAAAGAGTATCTACGACGGAGGCGAGATCGTCGGTGCAGATTTTTTTGAGACGTTTTGATTCCGGAAGTTTCGCGAGCCACTCTTCCCTCTGATCTACCACCGTAAGGTGACAATCCACGCGCAGAAGAACTCTCACGAGTTCCTGCGAAATATGTCCGGCCCCGAAGATGGCCACTTCCCATCTGTCCTGTGGCTTGTGAATTTCAAAGAACATGGTCACTTCACCACCGCAGGTCATGCCGATATCTTTCTGGAGATTCCAGGTGAAGCTTTGATTTTCGACGTGTTCTTTTGAATCAAGATATCCGGTTGCGACCTTGAGACAATGAGCCTCAATCTTTCCGCCACCAATTGTACCGAAAAGGATCTCGCTGTTTTTCCCTACGATCATGCGAGAGCCGATATCCTGTGGAGCTGCACCTCTCTGGGAAACCTGAGTGACGACTACCATAGGAGTATTACTTTCAGAGAGCCTGAGAAATTTTTCGCAGAACCGTGAAAAATTCTGTTCCATTAACGGTTCCTCTCAAGTTCCTTCAGGATTTCTTCCTGAGTCGCAGGAGAAATAATCTCAACGAGTTTTCCGTTGGAGCGATAAGAAAGGGCGTTCTTAATCGCAGTCCACACACTGATTCCCAGAAGGAATGGTGGCTCACCGACAGCTTTTGAGCCGTAAACGTTGACCTTGTTATCCGGATTCTCGATGAAATCCACATTGAAAATTCTCGGCACATCCTGGACGTTCGGAATCTTATAAGTCGTCGGACTATGAGAGACGAGATTCCGTTTCTCATCGTAGAAAAGATTTTCTGTCGTGACCCAACCCATCCCTTGGATAAAAGCACCAATTGTCTGTCCCCGATCAATACCAGGATTAATCATGCGTCCAAGATCCATCAGGATATCCGTCCGAACAACCTTCATTTCACCCGTGTACTCATCAATAGATACTTCAGAAACTGCCATGCCCTGTGTGAAATAATTAAAGGCTTTTCCCTGAACAGTGGCCTTATCAAAACCAAGCCCCGGAGTTTTATAAAAAGAATAGGCACCAAGGGAAATTCGGTTGAAGTAAGCCTTCCCGATAAGATCCTTGAGAGTCATATCCTTGCCGCTCGAGACCTGACGAACTTTTCCGTTTTCAAAAACAATATCACTGTCGAGTTCGCCCTTCATGATCTCGTATTCTTTAATGGCATCGGCTGGCTCTCCGGAGAAAACTTTTTTCGCAAGTTCCGTGAGGCGCCCTTTGATCATTTCAGCAGCAAGTTTCGCGGCCGCACCGTTGATGTCGGCACCCGAAGAAGCGGCCGTCGGTGAAGTATTATGATTTTTCTCAGTTGACGTAGG
>JBKJNQ010000211.1:0-10867 GCA_046593575.1 Bacteriovoracaceae bacterium | reverse complement strand
CGCATGAATAAAGAGGAATACACTGCGCATCTGTAGAGACAGGGCGACACGCGACCTGTGCGGCAGCAGCAGCGGATGCTTGAGCAAGGGCGACGTGCGGCCCTTCACCACCTGGCTGGGCACAGCTTGCTTGAAGAGTTTGCACTTCTTGATCGAGCTCTGCGCGCAGGCGATTGGTAATCGCAATCAGATGGGTGCAATTGAGTTCCGTCGTGTTGATCGTAATTTTTACCTGAGCGCGGTTGGGATTATTGAGGCAATTTCTCGCTACTAAAGCCTGAAGGTCACGCAGCTGAGTCACTTTATTATTTAAAGTATTTCCGTTAATCGCAAAGCTGATCGAGGGAATCAGGAGTGTCATGATAAAGATCAGCGTGGGCATTTCAGGCTCCCCACGATTTTATCAATGCTTGTTAGATATTTCCGATGTTCATCACGGATAGAATACTTCACGTTATAAACTTCATCAGAGCAATACAGGTAATAACTTCTTTCAATGAAGTGAATGTCGTTAACGACAAATTCTGCACCAACGAAGTGACCTGAAAGGTCTTTTGAATATTTCGCTGGAGTTGCTTCCTCGAACTTCAGAAGTTTTCCGGCGTGACCTTTCAACCAATCTTCTTTATCTTTTTTAAAGTCAGTGAAAAGTTTCTGAAACTCAGAGCCCTTCATGATTTTTGACGTCATTCCGGTGTACATCCACGAGATCGCTGGACGCGATTTATTTTCCCATGGGCCAAGAACAACCAGAGGGAGTCCGTAAAGATCTCTTACTGATTCCCAACCCTGAGGCACATCAATCGTGATTTTTTTATCCTGAATAGTCTGCGTCTGGACATTCGCCCACGCAGAAAAACAATAGAGAATGAGAAGGAACAGGACCTTCATCAGATAAACCTCAGTACGTCCTTTTCGGGATTAAGTTTAGGAATGTTTAGAGATTAAATGACTCTGTTAATACGGAGACTTGTGGACACTTCTTTAAGGTCTTTGGTCCGGAATCCCAACCGATCGGATCGCCTGCAAGAGGGCCGGGTTATAATTGTCTTCGCCGTTAGTTTCAACATAAACATCCTGATAATTCCACAGGCCAGCTTCGAGATAGCGAGGGGCCAGCGTATTGAGAAGAGTCCCGTTGTGATAACCCTCTTGTGCTTCGGCCAGATGATCAGCAAGTGTCCGAACAGAAGCCGTCGCTCCACTTACGAATCCTCTCGTGCACATAATTCCCGGGCTGCTCTGAGCGAGCTCATTAAATATGTCTGCTTCAAGATTATGTGCAACGAGTTCATCCGTCATAATGGCATGCGAGTAGGGAAGGCACCTCTGATCGTTACTCTGCCGGCAGCTTCTCTCGTGGTTACAGACTGTATCAGCGTTGCAGGCATGCTGCATTTCGTGAGCGATCATTGAGATCGCCGACACCGGATCAACATCTGTTCCGATAGACATAACGAGCTCAGTTCTTGAAAGTGGATCGTTGGGAACCGGAACGTAATCAAGATTGGCCGAAGCACCTGCCCCGGCAGTCGACGCTGGAGTTTGAAACTCCACTCTGAATCCTTTTATTTTTGTATCAACCGGCCGCTCGAAACAAGAAATGAGACGATGACCCTGAGAAGTCTGGGCGATGATATTTTTCACGGAGCTATAAAATTCTTCTTTGTTAGCGGCCCGGAACTCAGCACTTCCGAATCTTCTGGCGAGTGAGCGAATATCACTACCCATTTGTCCAGCAGGGGCATCGCTATCAGAGACGACGGTTTCATTAAGCTTATCGGTCAGTCTCACGACGGCCGCGTTCAGAGTCGGATCATCTGCGAGTGTTGTGACGTCTGCATTCGCCTTTAGACCATCAATGATGGAAAGAACATTGCGACTTAGTTCAACTACCTGAACGGAAGAATTGTTCTGAAGAAGCGCGCAGGAGGAGCTGAGTTCTTTGAGACTGCTGGCTCCGGCCAGAGGATTTCTTCCGGCGCGGGCACAAGTATTGCGGACAGGACTCACGTATTCGGCGAGAGCTGAAGTGGAAATAAAAATGAGAAAAAGAGTGATTCTCAACATGGGTTGATTATATACCGGGCAACCAAAATTCCTTATGGGTAACTTTCACCAGTTTTCAACCGCTTGATTTTTTAGACTTCGGGAGCGAGGTACACTTCAATCTCCGGATTCACTTCATCTCTTAAAATTGAGCGAATTGCCTCTAAAGTACCTGTCGTCGATGACGGACAAGTCCCGCAGGCACCCTGATATTTTACGATGAGAACATTGTCTTTATAATCTTTGATCACCATATCGCCGCCATCACCCTGGAGGCCCGGGCGAATTCTCTTATCAAGAATTTCTTCGATGTTTCTGAGCTCGGGAGAGAGATTGCTTCTTCTGTCCTCTTCCGGATCATAGACTTTAAAGTTCGGATCATGATCATCAATAAAACTTTCAATGCAGGTCTGGATAGCAGGCTCAAGCGATTCCCAGTCTTCGAAACTAAACTTCGATACCGTAATGACGTTCTGGAAAAAGTGAATTTGATCCACACCGCGAAGATCAAAGAGGGCGGCCGCCAGGGACACTTCTTTACAGTCCTGCGGAGTCTTAAAGGAGACTTTCCCGTCAGTCTTCACATCCTTTTCTAGGATGAATTTAAGCGCATTAGGATTAGGAGTCGGTTGAATGGTAATTTCCATAATTATTCTCAGCTGAAAAGTTTTTTGACCTTGAGGAGCGCTTGGTAGAGCTGATCAATGTCGTCTTTATTATTGTAAATTGAAAACGAGGCACGGCAGGTCGCGGGCACTTTAAAAAATTTCATGAGCGGCTGGGCACAGTGGTGTCCGGTGCGGATAGCGACCCCTTCCTTATCTGTAATTCCTGCGATGTCCTGAGGATGAAGTCCTTCCATACCGAAAGAAATGACGGATGCTTTATTCGCAGCTGTTCCGTAGATCTTAAGACCTTCAATCGAAGAGAGAAGTTTCGTTCCATAAGCGAGAAGCTCTTCTTCAATATTATGGATATTATCGATGCCGACTTGATTGATATAGTCGACCGCCTTACCGAGACCAATCACCGCCGAAATCGAAGGAGTTCCCGCCTCAAATTTATGGGGAAGATTATTGTAGGTGGTTTTTTCAAACGTCACGACATCAATCATGTCTCCGCCACCCATGTAGGGAGGCATCTGCTCGAGCAATTCTTCTTTACCAAAGAGAATTCCGACACCCGTAGGCCCGAACATCTTGTGACCTGAAAATGCGTAGAAATCGGCATCAAGATCCTGAACATCAACTTTTAAATGAGTAATCGCCTGAGCACCGTCGATGAAGACTTTGGCGCCATTACTATGGGCAAGAGCAACCATTTCTTTTACGGGATTAATCGTTCCGAGGGCATTCGACACATGAACGACTGAAACAAACTTTACTTTCGGAGTCAGAAGTTTTCTGTACTCGTCCATTAAGATTTCGCCATTTTGATTTATGGGAATGACTTTGATTTGAAGACCGATGCTTTCAGCAACCAGCTGCCAGGGAACGATGTTGGAGTGATGCTCCATCTGAGAAAGAAGAATTTCATCTCCCGCCTTCAGAAAGTTCTTCACATACGAGCTCGCCACCAGGTTCACGGATTCTGTTGTGCCCTTTGTGAAGATAACCTGCTTCCTGTTCGGAGAGTTTATGAGAGCCGAGATCTTGTCCCGAGTGGATTCGAACTTTGCGGTAGCATTTTCTGAAAGCCAGTAGAGCCCGCGGTGAACGTTACTGGTTTCCTGACGGTAATATTTATCTAGCTCATCAATCACCATAAGCGGCTTCAAAGTCGTTGCCGCACTATCAAGATAAGCGAGGCGCTTTCCCTGGATCATCTGGTTAATGACTGGAAAATCTTTCCGGTAAGGATTCTCTGAGATAAGACTCATTCTGCCCCTCCCAGATTAAACTTCGTTTTCAAGGTATTTAGCACCAGAGTACTCACGAGTTCGCGCGCCGTCTGATTCTCAATTTTAAGAACGACCTCCAGGCCAAATCCGTGGGCAAGAAGAGTCTTGGCTTTCGCGAGTGGTATGCCACGTGACTCGAAATAAAATACTTCTTCGGGAGAGAGCTGTCCCGTCGTTGAACCGTGAGAGCATTTCACATCATCAGCAAAAATTTCCAGCTGCGGCTGAGAGTGCGCCTGCGCCTTTTTTGAAAGAAGAAGATTTTTGTTCAGCTGGCCAGAGTTCACTCTCTGGGCATCCGGATGAATGTGGATCTTACCTGTGAAAATTCCCTTCGAGTTTCCGTCAAGAATTCCCTTCGCGAGCTGCTGCGAAGTAGTATCGGCCGAGAGATGTTGGATTTCCGTGTAAATGTCAGATTGCTCGTTCTCGCTCGTGAGGTAGAGATTGTAGGATTCTGCATGAGCACCCGGAGCGCGGACATTCATGATCACGTTTCTTCGGTTGAGTTTGCCGCTGATGTGAAATACAAAATTCCGATAAACAGAATCCCGGTCAAGATGAGCAACAGTCACTCCGTGGTGAATTGTCTCTTCTTTCCCTTTTTCAAGATGAATGTGCTCAACCTTTGCCCCGCGGGAAACGTGAACATGAGTTTCACTGGAAAGTGCATAAGCGTGATCTAGAGCAATATTTTCTTCAATCAAGGTAAGTTTAGAATTTTCTTCTGCGTGTATCACAACGGTCGGGGCCACAACCCCGGCACGGCTCATGAGGTTGAGAATCCGGATGGGAGTTGAGATCGTTTCATTTTTCTTCACTTCAATTCTCACTCCATCAGAGCGGAGTCCGCGATGAAGAGTGGAAAAGGCGTGAAGGGGAGATTCTGTTTTCTCTAAGAGAAGGGAAGTTGAGAGACCTTTGACTTTAAGATCAGGATTCTGAAGATCTCCATCGATAAAGATGAGAGTCGGAATAGATTCATTCAGGAAGCCATCAAGCTCTACCGGATTATTTCTTGGGTCAAAAGTAACTTCATCGAGAAACTTTCCGACATTGGTGAACTTGTAGATATCACCCGGGATGATATTCACCAGTCCCTGCGTAGAGAGTTTATACAAAGAGTCCTTCCGCTCTTCAAGCGTTGAAGCGTCTCCGGTCTTTAATCTGCGCTCCGCCAGGGGAGCAAGCTGGTCAAAAATCATTTCGTCTTATCCTCTACCGGAAGTGAGCCAGTCATAGCCCTTTTCTTCGAGTTCTTTCGCGAGATTCTTATCTCCGGACTTAATGATCTGCCCTTTATAAAGAACGTGAACATAGTCAGGAACGATGTAATCCAGAAGTCTCTGGTAATGAGTCACGAGAATGGTGGCATTAAATTTCGACTTAAGAGCGTTGACTCCGCCGGCGACAATTTTAAGGGCATCAATATCGAGACCCGAATCAGTTTCATCCAGAAGGGCGAGTCTTGGATTTAAAACGGCCATCTGAAGAATTTCATTTTTCTTCTTCTCCCCGCCTGAAAACCCTTCATTTACAGATCTTTCAAGAAAAGACTCATTCATCTCAAGGAGCTTTAGTTTTCCTCTTAGATGCTGGAGAAAGGCCTTGTCATCCATCTTCTCCAGACCCTGATGCTCGCAGATCATATTGAAGCTTTCTTTCAGGAAAGTGAAATTGGAGACACCGGGAACTTCCACCGGATACTGAAAACCAAGGAATATCCCTTCCTGAGCACGATCAGAAGGATCAAGCTCCAGAAGATTTTTCATTTTTCCGTTAATCTCAAAATTCACTTCGCCACCAGTGACTTCATAGGCCGGGTGGCCCGCAATCACTTTCGAGAGTGTGGATTTTCCGGAGCCATTGGGTCCCATGATGGCATGCACTTCACCTTTTTTTACAGTGAGGTTGATGCCTTTTAAGATTTCGTTGCCGTCTACGGTTGCCGTGAGGTTTTTAATTTCAATCATAATTATCCTACCGAGTTTTCCAGTTTCATTTCGATCAGTTTAACTGCCTCAACGGAAAATTCCAGAGGCAGGGTCTTAAAGACATCCTTACAAAAGCCGTTCACGATGAGAGAGACCGCTTTCTCCTGAGTGAAGCCACGGCTCATCAGGTAGAAGATTTGATCCGCACTGATTTTTGAGGTCGTCGCTTCATGCTCAACAGTGGCGGTATCGTTTTTCACGTCAATATAAGGAAAGGTATTGGCGGAGCATTTATCACCGATCAACATAGAATCACACTGGGAGTAATTTCTTGCGCCCGTTGCTGAAGGCATGATTTTTACCAGTCCCCGATAAACGTTCTGGGATTTTTCGGCCGAGATCCCTTTGGAGATAATGGTCGATTTCGTATTCTTCCCGATGTGAATCATTTTCGTGCCGGTGTCGGCCTGCATGAAGTTATTTGTGAGGGCCACAGAATAGAAAGAGCCCTGGGAATTATCGCCAATCAGAACACAGCTCGGATATTTCCATGTAATGGCCGAACCGGCCTCAACCTGCGTCCAGGAGATTTTTGAATTCTTTCCTTTGCAGTGACCACGCTTCGTGACGAAATTAAAAATTCCACCTTTCCCTTCCTTGTCACCGGCATACCAGTTCTGGACAGTGGAATACTTGATCTCTGCATTGTCGAGAGTGATCAGTTCAACGATCGCGGCATGGAGCTGGTTCTCATCTCTCTGGGGAGCGGTACAGCCTTCGAGATAATTTACGTAAGAGCCTTCATCCGCAATGATGAGGGTTCGTTCAAACTGACCTGACTCTTTGGCGTTAATCCGAAAGTACGTCGACAAATCCAGCGGGCAAGTCACACCTTTTGGAATGTAGACGAAGGAGCCATCTGAGAAAACAGCGCAGTTCAAGGCCGCATAATAATTATCTGAATAGGGAACAACTGTTCCGAGATACTTCTTCACAAGTTCCGGATGTTTTTCCACAGCTTCTGAAATTGAGCAGAAGATGACACCGACTTTCTCCAGATCTTCTTTGTGAGTCGTCCCCAAAGAAACGGAATCAAACACAGTATCCACTGCCACACCCATCAGTCTTTTTTGTTCCCCGAGGGGAATTCCAAGCTTCTCGAAGGTATCAATGAGTTCCTGGTCCACTTCATCCAAAGATTTGTAGACGTCTTTTTTCTTCGGCTTCCGGTAATAATAGAGATCCTGGAAATCAATCGGCGGAACTTTGCAGTATTGCCAGTCCGGATGCGTGAGAGTCAGCCAGTGACGGTAGGCCTTAAGACGGTAATCAAGAAGCCACTGGGGCTCATTCTTTTTTGTTGAAAGAAGTGTGATGATTTCTTCCGAGAGCCCTTTCGGGAATTCTTCACTCTCAATGTCTGAGACAAAGCCGTACTTATAATTATCCTGAAGTTTATCTTCTATTTTCATTTGTTCACCAATGGACAGTTTTCAATTTTTTTCACCGGGACAATTTTCAGCGCCAAAAGGTTATCATCCGCGAGGAGCTCATTTAAAGTCAGCGTGGAGAAAATGTTAATGATGTAATCATTAAGCCTGCGGATCGGTTGGGCAATATTACAACTCTTGAATAAATCGCAGGGCCCCTCGTGACAGTCCATCATGAAGCTCTTTCCTTCAATCAGCTGAACGAGCTCTACGTAAGAAACCTCTGAGAGGTCACGCAACAACGTGTATCCACCCTTCACTCCTTTATGAGAGTGAAGAAGGCCCGCGGTATTCATGAGCTGCATGACCTTGGATGTCGTATCGAAGGGAGTATGAAATTTATCGCAAACTTCTCTGGCAGTCGTAAGCTCTGAAGAATTGCGATCCTTCATCAACTTCAAAACCATCAGGGCATACTCAACTTTACGGTTGATTTTAATCATAAATACGCTTCTTTTTGCCTTATTTGACCGCCATATTAACGTAAATAAGGCTAAAAAGCACTTCTTTAATGAAATGGAGAAAAGATAATTAATTAAGCGACTTAGAGGCCTAATAGGGGAAGGAGATCGTCTTTAAAAATGAAAAAAGCAAAGCCCAGGACAACTACCACGCAAAGAACGATAAAGTTTGCCATGCTTGTAGGCTCTCCCTTCATATCTTTCTTTTTAATGTCCTCAATCGAGATTTTTGGCTGGGCCATCCGTTGTGGTTTAGGTTTGTATTCTTTCACATTGAGAGTCGTCGCCAGAAGCGGGTTCACCTGCACCGAAGTTCTTTCTTCATCGAGCTCAATGTTCAAAGTCTGGACTGCACCAAACGAAAGAGTCAGGTAAGACTGAAAGTTTACCGGCTTATTGGGTGTAATTTTCTGCCCATCGATCAGAACCCCATTGATGCTTCCCAGATCAGTGACGTAAAGCTCGCCCTCACGATAATCAATCTGACAATGCTTACGCGAAACTGCTTCATGGGGAATGACGAGATCGCACTGGCCCGAACGTCCGATAACACAAGTCGGTTTCTCGCTCTTGAAAGTCAGGGATTCACCGTTGATCAATTTTACTTTAAGGATCATGAGGAAATTATAATACCTCCTGCAGGATTTACAATCACCTTCAAGCTCTGTCCAATCCGATCCGATTAGTGAGGAAACAGAGGTCCCATGAAACTCGCCTTCAAATTCGATGATGGAAGGGTCGTTGCCCATGAAGTGTTTGAGCGCACTTTCACCATCGGTCGTTCCGAAAATTGTCGTCTGACGGTCTCTTCGGAGCATTTCTCCCGTGAGCATTGTCTGGTGGAGCTGATTGATGGAGAAGTTTATATTACTGATCCCGGTAGTAAGAACGGTATTTTCATCAACCACATCCGCATTCCCAAAAAAATGAAAGTCAAATTTGATCTGAAGTATCCCCTTTATATAGGTGAGTGCTTTGTGACTCTTGATATTTCTGAAGATCATAAAGATAAGGATCATCTGTCTCTTGAGACGTATTCTAAAATTGATCCCGCTGAACTCTACCGTCCACTTACTCCACCTAAAAAAAGTCTGATGAGGCCTAAGACTGAGCGGGTGGTGACACCTCCGAAAAGTACCTTCGACCGGAAAGGGATACTTTTGGTAATTGCCATTGTGATCACGATCATCGGTATACACAAGTACCGAACAGACACCTCGGCCCGTTCCATCAAAGAAGAAAAGACTCCTTGAAAGCATTTTTCCTCCTCCTGATTCTGGCGACCTCGGTCTCAGCACAAGAGGAAGAACTCCTCCCCATGGATTATGATGCAAAAATGGATAATATTTCTGATAAGTATGTCGCTGGGTCGCATCTGATTTTTGACTGCGAGGAAGGACACTGGGTTTGTGTCCTCGCTGAGTACAGCTTAGAGTGCGAGGAAAAGCGCGAGCGAGCGATGAAAAATGGCGAAAAATTTCTTCCGTGTGCTCACCTGGGGCAGCTTCCCTCGAAACGTTCGTGTTTTCAAAAGAGCCTGTATCTCACCGGTCAGGCGCATGGAAAAAGATTTTGTCTTCTGGATTCCCGGAAGAAAGAAGAGATCCCATGAAGATCACTTTTACTTTTCAGGATGGTGCCATCAACGCTTATCCGATCCGCGAAAAAAGTTTCACGATCGGCCGCTCACCGAAATGTAATATTAAAATCGATAGCATGGAATTTTCGCGCGAACACTGCAAAGTGGATATTGTGGGAAAGTCTATTTTCCTGACCGATCTCAATAGTACGCGTGGTGTGGTTGTAGATAACATCCCCCTGCTTCCGGGAACCCGTACCCGCTATATGACAACTCAGCAGCTGATGATCGGGGACAGTTACGTCATCTTTGATCTTTCCAGTGATGAGCTCACTCGCTCTATTGTGAACATCCGTCCTCTTCTTCAGAGTGACGGTCAGACGGCCGTGACAAAGGTCAAGTCACGTAAACGAGAAGCTGAACAATTAAAACGAGAAAGTACGCAGAGTACTGTTCTGACATTAATGGCGTGGGGAATTCTTCTCGTGGGAACTTTTATTCTCGCCAGAACCGCTCTCGGATGATCACATTCTTTCTGGTGCTTCAATTCCTAAGAGTGACAGGCCTGTCTTCAAAGTTTCCGCGACTGCTCGGGAAAGGACTAGCCGTGAAGATCGGATCGGCTCAGAAGCTGAACCCACCGGGCATTCAGCGTAGAAGCTATTGTAGTAGCGACCGAGATCATAAAGATAGGCCGTGAGATAAGAGGGCTTATACTGCTCAACCGCTTCCTGGACCACATTGTTGAACTTCATGAGATGAGCGATGACGTCTTCTTCCTGAGGTGTTTCAAATTTTAATTCATCGGTAGTCGGTTTCCCGAGTTTGATGAGCATGGAATTGATCCGCGCGTAAGCATACTGGATATAGGGACCTGATTCGCCGTCGAGTTTCAGCCACTCTTTCATATCAAAGACAATTTTCTTATGGGGATCAATGCGGGTCATTCCGTATTTAATCGCACCTTTTGCGACGATCTGTGCGGTTTTTTCAATCTCTTCGGCCGGCCACTCATTCAGGTAGCGCGCGAGATATTGTTCCTTGATCATCTTGACCATTTCTTCGATGAGACTTTGAAGAGGGACAATATTTCCTTTCCGTGAGCTCATCGCCCCGTCTGGAAGTTCCACAAAGTCATACTGAAGATGCATGCATTTTTTTGCGTTCTCATAGCCCATGAGATCAAGCACTTTGAAGACCTGCTTGAAATGATGCTCCTGGCGCTTATCTACAACGTAGATACTTTTCTCAATGTGATTGTTCTCAAACTTCCGCCTGGCAAGTTCAATATCTTTGGTGGCATATAATCCGTTGCCATCAGTTTTTAAAAGCATGCAGAAGCCAAGTTTATAGTCAGCGAGATCGATCCCGACAGCACCTTCGTCTTCTTTGAAGAGCCCTTTTTTCTGATACTCCCGGATGAGTTTCACTGAATCAGAATCAACTTCCGATTC